>CAZAWG010000021.1:0-12050 GCA_964488785.1 uncultured Oscillospiraceae bacterium
CCATTGCCCGTTTTGGCGGCATAAACGCCACCGCCAAAACTCAAATGAAAAGGCAAAAAGAATAAATCCGTTTCCCTTCGGACGAGCGCTGAAGCCTTCTGGCTTCGCAGAAACCGATAATAGCCAATTCAGACACAAAAAACTCCTCTGACGCATATCCTGTCATGACCGCCTGTGCGGTCAATTCCCCCACAAAGGAGGTAGGCGCATATTGCGCTGTGTATATGGAATATGATTGGAAGCTCGGCTTCATCGGCGGCGATAGACGCTTTCTTGCTTGCGCAAAAGCACTTTCCGAAAAAGGCATGGAATGTACGCTATTCGGCTTTGACCGCGAACCGGATATCGGCCTTTGTACTCGCTGTGACTCCCCGGAGGATATCTTGAAAGGGATAAAAGCGGTGATCCTGCCGCTTCCGACTACCTGCGATGGCAAACACATCCATATGCCGCTGTCGGAAAATAGCCTATCGATTGAGCATTTTTTTGAATGTGTGCCGAACAATGTTCCGGTGCTGTATGGCGGCGCAGAGCTGCTCGTTTCTGCTCTTTCGAAGCAGTATGGCGTGACGTGTGTCAACTATGCCGCAAGCGAAGCATTTCAAACGGCTAACGCCATTTCTACCGCCGAGGGCGCGATCGAGCGGATGCTTCAAGAATCCGATCGCACATTATGTGGCAGTACCTGCCTTGTGATCGGCTATGGGCGTATCGGAAAGCATTTATGCCGCCTGCTCCATGCCTTTGGCGCACGTGTGTATGCATCCGCAAGAAAGCGTGAACATCAGATCCTGATCCATGCCGCCGGTGATATACCCGTGTGTACCGAGAATGTCGGAAATGTGATCACTTCCTGCGATTGGATCATAAATACCGTGCCGCACGTCCTTCTTGATCGTAGGGTACTCGAAAAGGTACACAAGGATGCCGTGATTCTTGATCTTGCTTCCCGTCCGGGCGGCGTGGAGCAGGAAGCGGCAAGGGAGCTTGGAAAACGTGTCCTCTGGGCGCTGGCTCTGCCGGGAAAGACGGCACCTCTCACGGCGGCAGACGATCTTGCACAGACGTTGTTGACACTTCTTGCTCAAACCGCAGATGTCCCTGAAGGGAGGGAAAAGCTATGCTTGGATATGCCATAACCGGCTCCTTCTGCAACTTCGAAAATAGTCTCCGGGTGTTAGAAAGGCTTGCACGTACGCAGGATGAGATATTGCCCATCCTTTCGTATAATGCCTATGCGACCGATACGCGCTTCGGCACAGCGGCGTATTTCATATCACGCGTGGAAAAGCTGTGCTGTCATGAGGTGATACACACACTTACCGGCGCAGAGCCATTGGGACCTAAGACTAAATTAGACTGCCTTTGCATCTGCCCCTGTACCGGAAATACGCTGTCAAAGCTTGCTTGTGGTATATACGACACCCCGGTGACACTTGCTGCTAAGGCACATTTGCGCACCGGACGACCGCTTGTCATTGCTCTTGCCACCAACGATGCACTCAGTGGTAACGCGGAGAGCATTGCGAAAATGCTCACGCGAAAAAACGTATATTTTGTCCCTCTTGCGCAGGATGACCCACAGGGTAAGCCCTATAGCCTTGTATGTGATTTTTCCAAGGTTGCTCAAACCATTGAGAACGCGCTCGATGGCAAACAGCCCCAGCCGCTGTTTGGTGCGTAAGTGTAAACAAAAGGTAAATACCGGTCGTCCGCTCTTGACAGATAAAGTGGGTCTATAATAGAATAGTAGTGAAAAGAACGAAGGAAAGCAGGAAATGCACGATGAATAAAAATGCGACAGAAGCACCGAATGTGCTTGCCTGTACGCTTCTTGCAAAGCTAAGACCGGATGAAAAGCAAAAAAGCTGGGAAGAGGATATGAAAGCCCTTGTGGCGTTTGCCGGACATATGAGCGCACAGGAAGCACAGTCGTTTTCCAAAGAGCGTGTACGGACTCTTTCCGAGCTTCGTGCGGATGAACCGGAAGAGATTGCATATAGCCGTGCGGAGCTTCTGCAAAACGCACCCACACATGATGAGGAATTTCTGTTTGTGCCGCGTGTGGTGTCCGAGGAAGGGGTGGGCGAAGGATGACCGAAAACACGGGACTAACGCACTTATCCATCTGCAAGCTGCGTAGCCTGCTCGACCGACATCTGCTTTCCGGCACGGAGCTGACAACGAGCTGCCTCGTCGCGCTCAATACCTACAACGCCCAGCTTGGCGCCGTTATCACCGAAACGAGAGAACTAGCACTGGAGGCGGCAAGACGGTATGACTTAGAACAGCCCTCCGGTCTTTTAGCCGGGATCCCCTTTTTGGTCAAGGATAACCTCTGCACGCGTGGTATTCGCACCACCTGTGCTTCACGTATGCTCGAAGGCTTTGTTCCCTGCTATAATGCGACCGTGGTTGAACGGTGTCTGAGCCGCTCCGGTATACTGCTTGGCAAAACTAACATGGACGAATTTGGCATGGGCAGTACCGGCGAGCATTCCTATTTTGGAGCTACTAAAAATCCCCATAACACGCGCTACACCGCCGGTGGTTCGAGTTCGGGCAGTGCTGCGGCCGTAGCGGCCGGCTTTGCACCATATGCGCTTGGCTCGGACACCGGCGGCTCGGTTCGTCAACCGGCAGCGTTTTGCGGCGTGGTCGGTTTGAAGCCGACCTATGGTGCTGTTTCACGCTTTGGACTTATTGCCTTTGCTTCCTCACTGGATCAGGTCGGCTTCTTTACACGAACGGTCGAGGACAATGCGCTCGTCTTTTCGGAGCTTGCCGCAAAGGATGAGCGCGATGCAACGTCTCAGCTTCCTGTGACCGATACGTTAACGGACCTGAAAAAGGGTGTTCGCGGCATGAAGATCGCCTTGCTGACAGAGCTTCCGGGCGTACCCATCGACCCACAGGTCACTTCTTGTGTCACACGCGCGGCAAAGCTCCTTGAGCAGCTTGGGGCTTGTGTGTGCGAAGTGCGAATGCCGACCTTTTCGCCGGCACTCGAAGCGTATTATATCCTCTCCTCGGCAGAAGCCTCCTCGAATCTCGCGCGGTTTGATGGTGTGCGCTATGGCTATCGTGCGGATGGATACACAAGCATCGAGGAGCTGTATACCGCGTCGCGCTCCTTCGGCTTTGGCAAAGAGGTCAAGCGGCGTATCACGCTGGGCACCTTTGTGCTGTCAAGCGGAAGCTATGAGGCGTATTATGCGCGTGCGCAGAGCGTGCGGCACAGTGTACGAGCCGAGTTTGAAGGATTGTTTGACGAATACGCGCTTCTTTTGTCGCCGGTCACGACACGCCCGGCTTATGCCCTTGGTGAAATGAAGGACAATGTGCTTGATGTGTACAAGGACGATAGCTTCACCGTTCCGGCAAGCCTTGCCGGGCTTCCGGCTCTGTCGCTTCCGTGCGGGGAAAGTGACAAGGGGCTTCCCATCGGTGTACAGCTCACCGGAAAAGCCTTTTCCGAGCCGCTCATCTACAGAGCCGCTTTTTCGCTTGAGAAAGCACTTTCGGGGGAGGAGCATGATGATGTATAAAGGCTATGAAATGGTGGTCGGGTTAGAGGTCCATGTGGAGCTTAAGACCCAAACCAAAATTTTCTGCTCGTGCAAAACGACCTTTGGTGCGCCGCCAAATACGAATGTTTGCCCGGTGTGCCTCGGAATGCCGGGGGCGCTTCCGGTGCTTAACCGGCGTGTGGTGGAATACGCTGCGAAGGCCGGTCTTGCTCTTTCCTGTACTATTGCTCGCCGGTCGCATATGGATCGCAAAAACTATTTTTATCCCGATCTTCCCAAAGGCTATCAGATATCCCAATACGATGAGCCGCTCTGCACGGGTGGGCACGTGGATATCGAAACGGAGAACGGGCAAAAGCGCATTGGTATCACACGCATACATATCGAGGAGGATGCCGGAAAGCTGATACACGATGAGCGCGGAACTGCCATCGACTGCAATCGTTGCGGTGTGCCGCTCATCGAGATCGTCTCCGAGCCGGATATACGCGCTTCGGCCGAAGCGGATGCATATCTCCGAAAGCTGCGCACCACACTGCGCTATGCCGGCGTTTCGGATTGCCGGATGAACGAGGGCGCCATGCGCTGTGACGTCAATCTGTCGGTTCGCCGTCCCGGAGAGCCGCTTGGCACACGCACGGAGATGAAGAATATCAATTCGTTTCAGTTTGTGCAAAAGGCGATCGAATATGAATACCGCCGCCAGGTGGACACACTCGAGCGCGGTGAGAAAATATGTCAGGAGACACGCCGCTTTGACCCCTCCGATGGAAAGACCTATCTTCTTCGCCGCAAAGAAAATGCGGACGATTACCGCTATTTTCCCGAACCGGATATCCCTGCATTTGTTTTATCCGATGACGAAATACAGTCTCTTGCCGGCACGCTTCCCATGCTCCCGGAGGAGCGTGAAGCAATGTATCGCAAGCGTTTTGGACTGACTAAGACGGACAGCACGCTTATTCTTTGGGAGCCGGTCACCGCTGCTTATTTTGAGGAATGTGCGGAAAAAACAGCCTATCCTAAGCTTTGTGCCAATTTGTTTATCACGGAGGTTCTGCGCCATTGGAGCCAGGAAAACGAGGAGTACCCCATTGCACCGCTTCGTTTGGCGCAGGTCGCGACACTGCTTGGGCAAGAGCGTATCAACAGCTCGGTGGCGAAAAAGCTCATTGAGCGGCTTTTGGAGTCCGATCTTGACCCGGAAAGCTATGTTAAGGAACAGGCTCTGGAGCAGATACGTGATGTAGGCACTTTAGAAGCCATTGTTCGCGCCGTGCTTGCCAAAGAGACGAAAACCGTGGATTCCTATAAAAAGGGAAAAACAGCCGCTTTGCAGGCCCTTGTCGGAAAGGCGATGGGGCAGACCGGCGGAAGAGCCGATCCGGTTCTTGTGCGCGAATTGACGGAAAAGCTGCTTCGCGAAGAATAGAATGACCCACACAGGAAATATCCTTGTGTGGGTCATTTTTACAGCGAAAATACTTTGTTTAAAAAGGCGACCGAAAGCCCGAACCACCGTGAGAAGTCCGGATACTCACTGCCCAGTCCCGTGCCATGTCCGGCATCGGCAAAGCCATGGCATTCAGCTTTTGTGCCGATGCCCAAAAGGGCGGCAGTGATGGCTTCGGCGTTCTTGTTGTAATCGACGGCTGTGTCGTTTTTACTGTAAAACGAAAAGGTCGGCGGCATCCGGTCTAAGCGGTAGGGGTAGGAATAGGCGGCGATGCTTTTAGCATCGTCCTTTCTGTCCCCCAGAAAGATCTCCGGCATGGTGGGGAAGGTCCCATCCCCCAGGGTCACGACCGGGTAGCCTAAAATACAGGCGTTGGGATGGGCGCTGACGCGTCCGATCGCGCCATCGGCGAATTCCGGCTCATGCTCACAGGAAATATCCTTGTGTGGGTCATTTTTACAGCGAAAATACTTTGTTTAAAAAGGCGACCGAAAGCCCGAACCACCGTGAGAAGTCCGGATACTCACTGCCCAGTCCCGTGCCATGTCCGGCATCGGCAAAGCCATGGCATTCAGCTTTTGTGCCGATGCCCAAAAGGGCGGCAGTGATGGCTTCGGCGTTCTTGTTGTAATCGACGGCTGTGTCGTTTTTACTGTAAAACGAAAAGGTCGGCGGCATCCGGTCTAAGCGGTAGGGGTAGGAATAGGCGGCGATGCTTTTAGCATCGTCCTTTCTGTCCCCCAGAAAGATCTCCGGCATGGTGGGGAAGGTCCCATCCCCCAGGGTCACGACCGGGTAGCCTAAAATACAGGCGTTGGGATGGGCGCTGACGCGTCCGATCGCGCCATCGGCGAATTCCGGCTCATGCTCACACACCGACATGGCTAAATGCCCTCCGGCCGAAAAGCCGCAAACAGCGATCTTATCCGGGTCGAAGCCAAATCGCGCGGCGTAATACCGTGCAAACTGCACCCCACGGTGTCCATCGGCTAAAATGGCGTGACCGTCGCTCGGCTTGTAGCGATATTTGACAACAAACGCACTAAAGCCGCTTTCGTTGTAGGCTTCGGCGATGCGCATTCCTTCGCTCTCCTCGGACAGCTGGAAATATCCACCACCGGGATAGATGACAACGGCGGCACGCGCACCCTCTACCGGATACGCTCGGATATGTGGCGCAAAGGGGGCTTCCGGATGGGGAAGGGGCAGCGTATCCCAGAGGGGCAGGGGCTGGTGGCTAAGATAGCGTTCCATTGTCTCACCTTATTTCACTTTCACGGTCACGTTGTCAAACAGATAATTCACACCGCTTCCGTTGCCGGGATTGACATAGAACGAAAATTCATCGTTTTCGTGCCATTCGACACCGGTGGGTATCTCAAAGGAGAACGTGTAGGTTTTCCAGCCGTCAGCCGGACTTTGCTCGCCAAGCTTTTGTGCGTGGTCGTATTTTCCGTCCTTGTCGGTGTAACGGGCGTTGAACATGATCTGTGTGGTGAAGTCTGTCTCGCCCTTTTGGTTGGATAACAGCTTGAAATCAACCGAAACTTCATACGTCCTTCCGGTATCCCAAACCACGCTCTGGCGCGAATAGTTGTAGCCGGAGACAGCCATGTTGCGGTAAACGTTGCTGCCCGATTCCTCGTCCTTCAGGATATCGATGGGGGATTCGTTGAAGAAAGCGACATTTGCCGTATCCTCGGCATCTCCACCGAGGAGTTCAAAGCCGCGCAAGAGCTTTTCGGCTAATTCCTTCTCCTTCTGCTCCTTTAATGTAAGGTTCTCAGAAAAACGGATATAATCGAAGGCATAAGTGCCGGAGGAGGTCAACGGGTCGATACGGATGGCGGTGATAGTGTCCTTCCAGGTGGCAAGCTTGGTGCAGTCGAGGGTATATTCGATGAATTTTCCATCGGAGGTCGGCTTTTCGTAAGCGACCGTGAAGCATTTCTTTTCGTCCCAGGTCTTATCCTTGTCGGTAAGGAAGAACAGCTGGAGCTTTTCATCCGTTTCGCGTCCGGAATCGTAGCGGATTGCAAGTGTGATGCAGTTGAAGACCGAAGCGTCAAGCTTGGTTTCCGTGAGCCTTATCATGGGGTCATACCATTTCTGCTCATTGAGAAGCGCTGTGCCGCAAATGGCACCATCCACTACCGTGATAGTGGTGTTGCTGCCTGTCCACCCCTCGTTGTCACCGTCCAATTCAAATTCGTATTGATTGGGAATGCGCTTGCTTAGGGCTTCCTCGCGTTTGGCTTCGACCTCGGCTTCATAGGCCGACTTGCCCGGCGAAACACGAAGCACATTGTTTTCGAAGGTATATTTCATGCCGAGTGAATCATACAGGAAGCAAAGCGGCACGACCGGCAAACCGTCCTTCAAGGACACCTTTTCCGCAAGCGATACCTCTTTGCCGTTTACCACCGCCTTGTCGCTTCCGACCGTAAAGGTGACTTTCTTGTTATTCACGCTGACAAGGGTCAAAACGCCGGTGTGGCGATCCCACTCATAGTAGAGCCTATGCCGTGCGAAGAACTCGGATTCCGATTCTGTCGGTGCATACACCTCACCATCGCGTACCTCTAAGGGGAACACCGGTGTGTATTTTTGCTCATGGATGTAGAGATCGGCATTGTTGCTGTCTGCCTGCCCTAAAAGCTCGACGGATGCCACCTCAAACGAGCCGCTTCCCGTGATGGGATCAATGCGAAGGCTCTTGATATTGTCCTTCCAGTCCTTGCAGGTCGAGGTGGGAAGCAGATAATCCACAAAATCGTTTGTCGGACGAACGGATATGCGAAGCGATTTGGCTTCATCGTAGCTGCCGGAGGCATCTGTCGTGAAGAACACATCGCAAAGAGAGTCCGTGCTTACCTTCATTCGAAGGCGCACATAGGCGATCTTTTCTGCTGCGATGGGGGCAAACAGCTTATCCTCACGGATGAGAAGCGCCGGGTCACCGGTTT
This sequence comes from uncultured Oscillospiraceae bacterium, assembly GCA_964488785.1. Classification (GTDB taxonomy): domain Bacteria; phylum Bacillota; class Clostridia; order Oscillospirales; family CAG-382; genus UMGS882. The sequence goes on from CAZAWG010000021.1 coordinate 7,953, forward strand.
CGCATACGCCCTTGAAGATATCTCCTTGCGCACCGGAGTCCTCGGTCAAATGCATCATGCCCTTGAGGTCTGCACCGGTCGCCGTGTATAAAACCTCGTCGGACACGATGGGCGTTGGCTCTTCTAAGTGCCAACGCTTGAGAGAGGTCTTGGTGTTCATGTGACCAAGGCGCGCCTTTTGCGCATCGGTCGGCACTATATTGTGGGAGTGATCGGTCACACCCGAAAGCACCTCTGCCACGTTTTCTAAGTATCCAAAGCCGTGTAAGCCTTCACAGGGCATGACATAGGTACCCTCGCCGTATTCGTTCCAGGTGGAAACGATGACATTTTTGGCTTGCCAGCCCTCGTAGTCCGGCAGATAGTCGTTTTTGATGTATTCAAGCACCTTTTTGTGATCGGACAGCGAAATAAGCTCCTTTCGACTACCCGACCAACCGAGGTTGTTGAAGCCGACCGATACCGTTGGAATAATGTGTACCGCCTTGTGAGAGGCATTGTTCTCCAAGCGTTTGATGGTAGCCTCGTAGTTGTTGCCATCCTGTCCCCAATGGTAGGCATAGGCACCCTCGGCACCCATATCCTTAAAGGTCTGGAAGGTTGCCGCATCGCCCTTATGATAGTCGAAGAAAATGACCATTACGCCGTCAAAGCCATACTTTTTAATGTCCTCATTCATGAAATCAATGGCATTTTTCGCGCCCTCGGTCGTGTCGCCAAAGGATTTAAGGAAATTCGGATAGCTCCATACCGTAAAGACAACCTTGTTGTCGATGGTGTAATAGCGGTCATCTGTAAAGTAGTAGTCCACCCAATATTTCCAGATGTATTCCTTGAAGTGCTCGAAATCCGAAAGGACTGTGCTGTTGTTTTCCCACATGATGTTGAATTTCATCATGTCGCTGTATTTGGCGTTGAAGAAGCCCTCATGAAGCGACCAATAGTTGAGACTTGGCTTTTTGATTGGCTCACTCTGGTCATTATCCGGCGCATACCAGCAGATGTGTTGGATATCGATACCGTTTTCCACCATGAATTTGATCTCCCAGTCGGAAAGCTCCGGAATGCCTTCATCGTAGTAGCCAAGCACCGGCTCGATATCGGGATAGGAGCTGACCGCGCCCCAGCTTGTTCCATCGTGCCACAGTGAGCAGATGTTGACCCAGGTGTCAAAGCCATCATCGCCGACCGGCTGCGGAACAGGGCAGTAGTCATCGTATTCGTGTGCCATGGTCACGGTCACATCGTCAAAACAGATGCTTCCGCCGTCACAACCGATTTCGATGCCATCGACCGTTTTGGAAGCTGTATCGAGGGAGAACTCGCCGACCTTTTTGCCGTTTACCTTGTATAAGACTGTGCCGCTTACGGTGTCGGCTTCGATACGAAGTGTCTGCCAGAGGTTATTTGTGTGGTGGCGCAGCTTTGTGCCGTCTGCCTTGAAAATGCCGTCTGCGTTTACCTTTATCGAGGCGACCGGCGTGCCGCCATCCGTTAATCGAATGTAGCCGGTGTCGTTTGCCGTGGGAAACAGCAGGAGCGTTTCAAAGACCACCTTGCCGGAAAGCCTGCGGAAGCTCTTTTTAGCCACAGCTCCCTCAGTCAGCAGCGCGCTGTTGGGGTCATTGTTGTTTTCGCCGCCGGCGCGAACGACCTTTGCTTCTCCGGTCACATCCCATGCGGCAAGCTCTGCATTTTCCGGCACAAGAAAGCGTTCGTTGACAACATAATCCTTATACAGGTCACAACGATCAAAGAAAACATAGGCCATGCCCTTTTCATCCGAGCCAACATAAAAGCGGCTGGCGGAAAGTGCCGGAAGGGTAAAGCTTTCGCCGATACGCTTGCCATCCATATACAAAAGAGCTGTGTGGGTGTCGAGATCCATGCGGACGTTTACATGATAGGTGCGATCCGCCACTGCAACGCCGGTCTTTACACCGTTGAAATAGAATTCGCCGTCCTTCGTATCAAGCGACATGAGAGAGGTATCGTTCGAATCGGTCACGCGAAAATACAGACCATCCGTTCCTAACTGCACCTTGGCGATGAAGTCCAAGCCTAACAGCCCACGCTCCACCGGCGCAAATTCGCGCTTTGCACTTGCTCCGGCGGTCGGATCGAAGTCTGAAAGGCCGGTTCCTGCCGAGCCACCGGTATTTTTGAAGCGTTTATCGATCACCCACGGGGAAAGAATGACGCTTCCGGCATCATCGGTACGAAACTCACTTTCGGTGTCGTTGATGAGATACCAGGCTTGGTCGTAGCTTGCATCCGTCAAGGTCTTTTTTAATCGATTCCCCTTTAAGGCAATGCGACCGATGATCGCCGCCGCTTCGGCGCGGATGATGTTGTTATTTGGCATAAAGGTTCCATATTCATCGTTTCCCATGACAACTCCTGCATTATATAATAGCTGCAAGCGATCAAAATACGCATTGGAATTCGGAACATCCGGAATTTCGGTCACGTTATTCTGTGCATTTAAATAATCATCCGGCACAGCCATCGAGAAGATGACCGCCATTTCATAGCGCTTGACCGGGCGTTCATAATCGTCAAAGGCATCCGCCTGAAGGATACCATTATCGATAGCATAGCGGACATAATCATCATACCAGTGTGCGCCATCCTGTCGGAAGGACGTGCCTTTGGCGTGGTAGGCATCGTGAACACGGGCGGCAATGGTGACGGCTTCGGCGACGGTCATGCTTCCGTTTGGCTCAAACAGGGTGTCATTTGTTCCCTTCATGAAGCCCAGCTCATAGGCACTTGCCACTGAGGGGGCATACCATTCGGCTTCGGCGACGTCCGAAAACTGTCCGGCAGAATAGACCTGCGTTTTGGAGAAATCGGCACCACGCGCCCCGAGCCCACCCAAGAGGACCGCCAAAACGGCAGCTTGAAGAAAGAAATGCTTTTTCATTGTGGTTCTCCTTTTCTGGAAGAGGATATGAAATTTACACTTCTTAGAATAGCACAAAGTGGTGGAAATGTCAAGCTTTGGATGAAATATTGGGCAGTTTGACGGCGAATTTTGTGCAAACAATACAAAGGCGGTGCAAAACTACGTTCTGCACCGCCAACTCTTTATTCTTTTCTACTTCGCATCGATTGTCGAAACGCACATAGTGATCTCCTCCAACACGTCCAGTAGCGCCCGTACCGTGTCAAGAGACGTGAACACCGTGACATTGTTCTCCACGGCACACCGACGGATGAGGTTTCCATCGCTGTTCATGTCGTAGCTTCCATAGTCGCGTGTGTTGATGACATAGTTGATCAAGCCCTTGCGGATAGCATCCGGGATCTCATTCGAGCCGTCCGAAATGCGCTTGCGCTCACGGTTGCGAATGCCGGCCTTTTCCAAAAATACGGAAGTGCCGTGGGTGGCTTCGATGTCAAAGCCGAGGTTGTAGAACCGTTTGATGAGCGGCAGCACCTCTTCCTTGTCCTTGTCCGATACCGTCACAAGGACACTACCGGTGTTGGTGACATTCATGCCGGACGCCTGAAGTGCCTTGAACAGCGCACGGGTCATGTTATCGTCATAGCCGATGGCCTCACCGGTGGACTTCATTTCCGGCGACAGGTATGCATCCATACCGCGCAATTTCGAGAAGGAGAATGCCGGAACTTTGATATACCAACGATCCTTTTCAGTGCCATACAGCTGATCAATGCCCTGCTCACGAAGGGATTTTCCCAAAATGACTTTGGTCGCAATGTCGGCAAGGCTGTAGCCTGAAGCCTTGGAAAGGAACGGAACGGTACGCGAGGAACGGGGATTGACCTCAATGACATACACCTTTTCGCTGGGGCTGACGATGAACTGAATGTTATAAAGTCCCACAATGCCAATGCCAAGTCCCAGACGCTTGGTGTAGCTGAGAATGCGCTCCTTGACCTTGTTGGAAACGCTGAAGGTGGGGTAGACGCTGATACTGTCGCCCGAATGGATACCGGTGCGCTCGATCAATTCCATAATACCGGGCACAAAGACATCTTTTCCGTCACAGACGGCATCGACCTCCAATTCCTTACCGGCAACGTATTTATCGACAAGAACCGGCTTGTCCTCGTCCACTTCAACGGCTG
>CAZAWG010000022.1:0-11988 GCA_964488785.1 uncultured Oscillospiraceae bacterium
CTGATAGACCGGTACACCATAGGCCTTGCCGGCAAGATCCCATAGTGCAATCTCGATGCCGCTGACACCGCCGCCCTGACGGGAAGGACCGCCAAACTGCTTGAGCTTACGGAAAATTTTATCGACATTACAGGGATTTTCGCCTAAAATTCTGCTTTTGAGCATAAGCGCATAGGTCTTACTGGAGGCGTCGCGCACCTCGCCGTAGCCGCAAATGCCCTGATTGGTCATGATCTTGAGAATGGTGCAGCGTTTGGGGGCACCATCGATATCAACAAAGCGCATATCGGTGATTCGAAGATCGGTTGGGGAGGAACAGGTTGAAAAGCTCATGGGAAAGCTCCTTTCGTTTTTTTATAGTATACCGCAAATTGTCCCCTGTTTCTACAACTTTTTCACCCAAATCATCAACTTTTTCCCAGCTTATGGCGTTCTTTTTCACACCGGAGCGAAATTTAATTTTTTGTATTCGTTTTCCAAAGCTCTTGCATTTTGATGTCGAATATTGTATAATAATAGAAAGTGCATAACCATCGATCACTTTTTCATACGATATATAGATGTATATTTCACCCACTTAAGGAGGACCTACACTTGAACCAGATGAACGACAAAAATTACGATAAAACGATCCCGACCGAGCGTGCCAACGAGGAACGCCTTGTACAGGCTGTTAAAGACGCCAGACATCGCCGTAAACAGAAAAATCGTTCCACCCTTTTGCTGTCGCTTTTCAGCGTGGCGATCTTAGCGGTCTTGGGCTTTGCTGCGGCATCTGTTATCGGCAGAAACGTGGTACTCAATTCAAATGCTTCCGAAAGCAGCCCGGACGAACAGGCGGTCTTTTCGAACACACCGGTCATTCCGTTAAGTGAAAACGAAGAAATGCGCGGTGTATGGGTCGCTTCTGTCATCAACATCAATTATCCGTCGGCACCGGCTCTTTCGGCGGATGAATTGCGTGCGGAATTGGATGATATTGTCAAAAACACTGTGGAAGCCGGGCTCAACACCATTTTCTTCCAGGTGCGTCCCACGGCGGATTCGTTGTATCCTTCGCAGATTTTTCCGTATTCCAAATACATAAGCGGTACACAGGGAAAAGCACCCGATGGGAATTTTGACAGTCTTGCCTATCTTCTCGAAAAAGCCGGACAAAACGGACTCTCTGTCCATGCCTGGGTCAACCCCTTCCGTGTGACCATGTATTCCTCCGATGAAGCCCAATTGTGTGCGGAGCATCCGGCTGTGCTTCACCCGGAATATACCGTGAAATACGCCGACGGGAAAACCTATTTCAATCCCGGACTTCCCGAAGTGCGCACACTGATCATCGAGGGGGTAAAGGAATTGGCGACCAATTATCCGACCCTTGCCGGTATCCATTTTGACGATTATTTCTACCCCTATCCCAAGGATGGCGCGGAATTTGACGACCAGGCTGCCTATGAGCTGTATGGAAATGGCGTGGAAAAGGATTCATGGCGGCGTGAGAATGTCAACACCCTCATCCGTGATACCTATAATGCGGTCAAAGCGATCCGTCCGGAGCTTGAATTCGGCGTTTCTCCCTTTGGTATATGGGCGAACAGCGGCTCGGATACGCCGGAACGCGGCAGCGTCAGCTCGGGCTTAGAGGCGTATTCTTCTCTGTATTGCGATGCGCTCGCCTGGGCAAAGGGAGGCTATGTGGATTATCTCATTCCGCAGCTGTATTGGAGCTTTTCGACCAAGGCAGCACCCTTTGACAATATGGCGCGTTGGTGGAATGCGGCACTGGATGGAACCGGCGTGAAATATTATATCGGTCATGCCGCCTATAAGGTGGCGGAGTATGCCGAAAATGAGATGGGTATCCAGGTAGAATTTGCCCGGAACCTGCTTTGCTATCGCGGAAGTGTGTTCTATGGCTATGAGGATATCAAGAATAATACAGGCGGCTTAAAGGATAAGCTTGCCTGCCTGTATCAGACGGCCGTTGTGTATCCAGACCACGAAGAGGGAACATTAGAGCTGTATCAGCCCACCTCCGGTACCCTTACGGACGCCGCGATCAACCTTGTCGGATGCTCCGACCCACGCTATCCACTCACGGTGGATGGACAAAAGGTATCACGCACCAAAAGCGGGCTGTTTGCCTATTATACCTCCCTTTCTGCAAACGAAAGCACCATTCTCATGGAGCAGAACGGCGTGGAGACGGCGCACACATTCTATTTGAATAATAAGCGTGCGGCTGTAGCCAAGCCCTCATCCTTTTCAAAAATGGAGCTCGTGGATGTATCGCCCTCCACGGAAACCTGGCTCCAAAACGGAGACACTATAAAGATCAGCTGCGCCGCTCCCGCCGGAAGCACCGTAAAGGCTACCTTAGGCGGTGTGACCGTCACGCTGAAAACCAACACTAAGCCCTCTTCGACTAAATACACCAAGGCCATTTATACCGGTGAGCTGACCCCGGCGGCAAGTGCCCCCACCGACGGCACCACGGTCTTAGGTACGCTTCTTGTCACCGCGACCCTCGGAAACGAAACTGTCTCTGCCCAGGGTGGCGCGATCCGTCAGATGGGCGAAGGGGCAAAGGTGTATGCAGAGGTCATCAACCACTATTCCTATTTAAAGACCTCGCCGACCTCTTCCTTCTATGATGATTATACCCCGGCTTCGACCGGTATGCGCGATTATATCACCGGGCTTACCGACGGCTATTACCGACTGCGCTTCGGCGGCTATGTGGCGGCAGAAAATGTGCGCACGGTCGAAGGGGTGGAACTGAATCACAACAAGATCCTTTCCGTGGAGGTGGCGGTCAATGGGACCGATACCAGCAATAACAAGAACAATTTCACGGACGTTTCCTTTACCTGCCTTGAAAATGTGCCGGTCAATGCCGTGGCCTCTGCCGGGATGATCACCGTCACCTTCTATCATACCGATGAGACACTGCTTCCGCTTCCCACCATTGCCGCCAATCCCCTGGTCAGCGCCGTCACGGCGGCTTCGCTTGGCGAGGATATGCTTGTTTATACCATCCATCTAAAAAATGAGTATAATGCCTATGGCTACGATGTTCTGTATCAGAGAGGAAAGATCATCGTGCGCTTGAATAATCCCCAGCGTCTGTCGGACGACCCCTCAAGACCGCTTGCAGGAAAGACCATCGTGATCGATGCCGGTCACGGCGGAAACGATGGGGGAGCTGCCGGCTGTGGAAAGACCAACGAAGCCATGCTCAATCTGGATATCGCGCTGCATTTGCGCGAAAAGCTGTCGGCACTTGGAGCCAATGTCCTTATGACCCGTTCGGACAATACCGCCTATTCCTTAGAGGAACGCATGGAATTCCTGAACGAAGCGCACCCTGATCTTGCGATCTCGGTGCATCAGAATTCCGTTCCGTCAACTTCCAATGCGCAAAAGGCGCGTGGCTATTTGGGCTTATACTGCACCGAAGCCGGAAAGCTGCTTGCTAAAACCGTGTCAGCGACCGTGTCGGCAGAGCTTAACCGCTATGAACGCCCGTTTGCCTATCAGAAGCTTGCCGTGGCGCGCAACCATCGCTTCCCCTCGACCTTATGCGAGATGTGCTTTATCTCCAACACCGAGGAATATGAGTGGTCGATCACGCCCGGAAACACCGAACGTAGTGCCGCCGCGCTTGCCGATGGCGTGCTGGCGTATTACCGCGCACAGGAGGCTTATCTTGCCTATTAAAAAAGAAAAAACAGCACGCTTGGCGGTTGCAGCTCTGGCAGAGCTGTATCCGGAAGCGGTGTGTTCCTTAGATTATGATGGTGATCCATGGCGGTTGCTCGTGCTCTCGCGCCTGTCGGCACAGTGTACCGATGCGCGGGTAAATATCGTTGCAAAGCCTTTGTTTGAAGCGTATCCGGATGCAAGAGCTATGGCAAACGCCGAACAGTCGGCGTTGGAGCAGATCGTTTACCCATGCGGCTTATACCGCACCAAAGCGCGCGATCTTATCGCCATGAGTGCGCTGTTGTTGGAAAAGCACGCCGGACGTGTGCCGGATACCATGGAGGAGCTGTTGGAGCTTCCGGGCGTGGGACGGAAAATTGCCAATCTCGTCTTAGGCGATGTATTCGGAAAGGGTGGCATTGTCGCCGATACACACTGCATTCGCATAACCGGACGATTAGGACTTGTGGAAAGCAAGAATCCGGTCGTGGTGGAGCGTGCCTTGGAGGCTCTTATCCCCAAAGACGCGCAAACCGACTTCTGTCACCGGCTGGTGCAGTTTGGGCGTGATATCTGCTCGGCGAAAGCCACACAATGCGAAAGCTGTCCGCTGAACGGCATTTGCCCGCAGCTCGGCGTAGAAAACAAACAAAAAGCATAAAGTAGAATTCAGAAAGGAAGACTTCTATGTTTAATACCAATACGACCTGGGATATCATCGGTCTTGGCGAGGTCATGCTTCGCCTGTCGCCGACCGGAAGAGAAACGCTGGCACAGGGCGGCACGTTTGAAAAAAATATCGGAGGAAGCGAATTGAACGTCGTTTCCGGTGCCGCACGTCTTGGCGCCAAGGGTGCTATGCTCACCAAATTTCCCGATAATGTCATCGGTCATTTTGCCGCCGAAAAGGTGCGTGCCGGCTGTGTGGATGATTCGCTCTTGGTGTTTGACCGTACCCCGGGTGCAAGACTCGGATTATATTATTACGAAAGCGGTGCCTATCCGCGTAAATCCTCGGTGGTGTATGACCGCGCCGGCTCGTCGGTGTGCTCTTTCGACACCGATGAGATCCCGGAGAGCGTGTATACAAGCACGAAAATATTCCATGTGAGCGGCATCACGCTTGCTCTTGGCGGCACACTTCGCAGGACAGCCATCGAAGCTATCAAGCGCTTCCATGAGGGCGGCGCACGAATTTCGTTTGATGTCAATTACCGCGCCGCGCTCTGGAGCGAGGAAGAAGCAAGGAGCGTGATCGAGAGCGTGTTTCCGTATGTGGATTTCCTGTTCGTTTCGGAGGAGACTTCGCGCCGGATGCTTCAACGCACCGGGACCTTGGAGGATATCCTTAAAGGCTATGCCGCTGATTACGGCTGTAAAGTGGTAGCTTCGACCAAACGTCAAGCTCTTTCTCCCACACGCCATAATTTCGGTTCACTCCTCTATTGCGATGGTCACTTTTACACCGAGCCGCCCTATGAAAGCATCGAGGTCGTAGACCGCATTGGCAGTGGGGACGCCTATCTTTCGGGCGTGCTGTACGGACTTCTTGCCACGGGCGATGCACAAAAGGCCTTGGAATACGGCAATGCCGCCTCGGCGGTCAAGAATACCGTGATGGGGGATATGACCGTGAATTCGCGAAGCGACATCGAAAGCGTCATCCGTTCGCATAAGGCGGAAGGACCGCAGGATGAGATGAACCGCTAAAGACGCGAAAAGGAAAGCAGATATGAATTATATGAGCTATCCGGTTTGCGTCCCGTTCATGACCCGTTATCGCTCCCAAAAGGAGTGGGGCATTTCGGTCGAGGAGCTAAAACGTGCGGACGTGGAGGAGGTCTTTCTCATCTATTACCGTAAGCTTGCCGACCGCGCGGCGCGAGACAAAATGAATGCGCTGTTTTTGGATAATAAAGAGCATCTGGAGAAAAGCGGCTTTCGCGTTTCAGCCTGGGTCGCGCCGACCATCGGCTATGGCTCGGCAGTGGATGAGGTCGATCGAAAAGCCGCACAGAAATACCAACGGATACGGAATTCCTTAGGACAGGAATGCATTGCCTTTTGTCCGTTGGATGTGGCTTTTTTGGAGGATCTGTGCGAGCAGTTCGCCGAGGTGGCACAGACCGGTGTAAAGCGTATCCTGCTTGAGGATGATTTCACGCTGACCGGCGGGAAAATGGGCTTACAGGCCATGGGCTGTCTGTGCGACCGCCATCTGAAAAAGCTTTCGGAGAAATTTGGCAGAACGCTCACGCGTGAAGAGCTGCACTCCTGTTTAGTCTCCGGTAAGCGTAATGCATACCGCGATGCCGTGTATGCGCAAAACGGCGAAGCGCTGCTTAACGTCGCACACGCCATCGAACAGGCTGTCCACCGCGTGGATCCGGAGATCCGTCTGGGGCTTTCAGCCAACTCCTCCTCTTACCATCTGGAGGGCGTTTCGTTTGCCGCATTAGAACGCACACTTGCCGGAAATACCGCCCCCTTTGTGCGCATGACCGGCGCACCCTATTGGAAGGACAATGCCGCCACCATCCTGCCGGTCATCGAAACAGCGCGTATGCAAAGTGCCTTCATGGCAGGCGAACACATCGAGTGCCTTACCGAGGGGGATACCTATCCCCGTCCGCGCTTTGTCACACCGGCGGCGCATTTGGAAATGTTTGATATGATCACACGCGCCGATGGACACGCAAACGGCATTCTCAAATATATGCTGGATTACAATTCCTCGGATAGCTATGAAACAGGCTATATCGACCATCATATCGATAACCGTGCACTTTATGAAGAGCTTGAGCGACGCTTCGGGGGACATACCGTAGGGCTTAGAATGTTCGAAGTGCCGTTTTCCTTGGCGGAAGCCGATTTTGACGATACCTTTACCTACCTTGGCTTTGTCGATCATGGCATTCTGCCGACCGTGGCGGAATGGTTCGTCACCGATTGCTCCCTTCCGACCACCTATGAAAATAATACCAATGAGGCGCAAATGGTATTTGGTCGGAACGCCGCTTATCTGCCGCTTGAAGCGTGCGCACGAGGGCTGATATTGGATATCGCCGCCGCAAAGATTTTAGCTTCCCGCGGTATCGATGTCGGCTTTACGGAAATCACTCCGGCGCCAAAGGCCGGCTGTGAATACTTTCCGGACAAAGAGGATATCACCACCGCCAGCACCGAGCGCGACGGTGGCTTTTTCCGCGTAACGCTTTCTCCGGGCGCTGAGGTGCTAAGCACGTTCTATGCGACCGACAGCTGCCTTGGCACGACCAGTGACTTAGATGACTCCACTGAACGGTATCCGGCTTGCTATCGCTATGAAAACGCTGCCGGACAACGTTTTTTAGTGTATACCTTTGCCGCCGATGAGGTGAAAACCAAAGGCTCGTGGCACAATGGGCTGTTTCGCAATTATTATCGTGCCGAGCAGGTCATCGACAGCTATGCGTGGCTATGCGGACATAAGCTTCCGGCGGTCTGCCGCCGTGCGCCGCATTTGTATGTTCTTTGCAAGCGGGAAGGGGAGAAGCTCCATATTGGGCTATTCAATCTTTCGCCGGATGCGATCCTACACCCGGTCGTAGAGTTGGATAAGACCTATGCGACACTGGATTGCTTTAATACGACGGGGAAGCTTCGCGGTGACCGGCTCGAGTTAGAAAGAATGCCGGCATATACGGCAGCCTTTCTGACGGTGGAATAAGCTCATATGATATAGCAAAGGGGACTGTAGCAAATCTGCTACAGTCCCCTTTTTGCTCTCTAACGCTTACTTGCGGTAAACGCGTACGTTATCGATGTAGTATTCCTCAGCCGTGTTCTTGCGGACAGAGTAGTTGTTGATGCTGGTGCCTTCCGAAACACGTCTGGTCACCGCCCAGGTGTACCACTTGCCATTGGACTTGACCGTCTTTTCGGCTTCCCAATAGTTCGGGTCGTTGGAGGAACCGTCTGCTTCGGTGGTCTCAAAGCGGATCCACTGGTCGATCTTGGCACCGTCCGGTACAAAGATATCCGCCACAAAGGTGTATTCGCCAGGCGTCTTGAGCTTGTTCTTGAAGCTTACCGCATAGCCGCCATGCGCACCGCTCGGTGTGATCTTGAGCGCGTTGCCGCCCTTGGACTTATCCGGGTTTTCCAAAACGTTAGCGTTGCCGCTCACGCCGTCTGCCGAGAAGGAGATACCTTCGGCAGCGTAGGTGGCAGCGTTCTTGTCGTTCTCATCAAAGTTGTTGTACCAGATGAGCGTACCCCATTCCTCATCCTCGGTCGGGATGTCGGGCTCAGCGTAAACAACGGCTTCGGTGGGTTCGTTCTTCTTGGTTTCGGTTATATCGGTGGCAGAGACCGGACCCGGTGTCACGCCTTCCTTCGGGATGAAGCGGATGTAGTCGATATCGATCTGACCGGTGGTGTTGAACGGGTCAAAACGAAGGGAGGTGATCATATCGCTCCACTTGGACACATCCGCAAGGTTCATGGAATAGACCTCCCATTCGCCCTTGGAATCGTTGCTGTTGAGGGTGATCTTGATGGTCTTGTCCTCGCTGTGACCGGAGGATTGGTTGGTGCCGAAATACATGGTCATCTGCTGACGGGCTTCGGAGTTGTACTTGTAGCGCACACGATACTCGATGCGTTCGTAATCAGCCGCATTCATGCGCAGCTTTTCCTGGAACACGATGGTCGGGTCGGTGGAAGAACCGGTGGTTTCGCAGGCCATATAGCCATCGTTGACGAACAGGGTCATGAAGGAGGATTTCCAGTTTTCGGTATCGGCAATGTCGTTGAATTCCCATTGACCGTATACGCGCTTGGAGGTATCGACCTCAAAGAAGGACTTTTCCGGTGTTTCGATGCTAATTTCGTTGTTGTCGTTCAACGAATAGGTGTAGCCCACCTCTTCGCAGAGCGTCTTGATGGGAATCAACGGCAGTCCATCGATCTCAGGAAGCTTGTAGGGAAGCTTCTTGGTCTTACCGTCCAGCGTGTAGGTGTCGCTGCCGACCGTGTAAACGAGAGTGTGGTCGGTGAAATACAGCTCTAAGACCTTGGTGTCCCAATTCCAGGTATGATAGGTGTTGAGACGGAAATCGATGCCGACCTCCGGGTCAAAGGCAACGAGCAGATCGCCGTTTTCAGCCGCCTGGGTGGCAAAGAACATTTCGCACTTCTGACCGTTGACATACAGATTCTTGGACATCTTGCCGCCGACCGGCGCAAGGAATTCGATCTTGGAAACGGTGAAATTCAGACCGGGCAGGGATACCGGGTCGATACGGAAGCCGGCCAGCTTGCCGGTAAACGCCTTGTGGCTCTCCATGGAGACGGTGAAGGTCGTCATTTCATCGGTTTCGGACAACGGGAAGCCGGCGTGCTTTGACTGGTTCCAGCTCTTGTCGTCCTCGGTGATGTAGTATAGCTCGGCGCGGCTGTTCTTCGGGATCTTAGCGGTCAAGCGCACGGCACTTACGTTGTCGAGCAGAATATTCTTATCGCTGAGATCCTGATAAATGAGGATGGCGTCATCGCCGGAAACACCGCTTACGCCGTTTGCATCGGTGGTGGGATTGTTTATGCCCCACGGAGCGAAGCCCTCGCCGGTGGAAAGATCAAGTGTGTAGACTGCCTCATATTCCACATCCTTGACTTCTTCCTTGTAGTAGCCCTGACGGCGTAACAAGTGAAGCTCCTGCGGATAGAGGTGGTTGATGCGGTAGCGCTGACTTTCGGTCGGAATGACGTTGACGGCATCCGAGGCCTTTTCATCGGTGTAGGCTTCACGCGTTGCGTTTAGATACATAAAGCCCTTTTCATCGGTGGTCGGCATGATGTAGGTGCCTTCGCCGTATTCATTCCAGGTCGAGAGCATGACAAGCTCTTTCTGCCAAGGCTCGACTGCGTTGTTCGGGATGTATTCATCCGTGACCCAGGCGTGTGCGGCGGCATAGTCGCTTGCACTCATCATGGGGTAACGGGTCTTAGCCCACGGCATATTGTTGAAGCCGACGGAAATGGTCGGAACGGTGTACATACTCTTGACGTTGGCGCTGGCAGAGATCGAGCTCTTGTTGACATCGAGCTGATAGCCGGCCGAGCCCCAGTTGTAGGCATACGAGCCATCAAAGCCCATGGCGGCCAGATTGTCGCTGGATGCGCCGCAGGAGAGATAGATCATGCCGTCAAAGCCGAGCTTCTTGACTTCCTCTTCCAGATAGTCAAACATTTCCTTAACCTTGTCTGCGCCGCCGATACGGGCAGGCAGGCTTCCGGAGCCGAACACGCACAACACCGGACGGTTATCGACCGTCACATAGCGCGGATCCTTGAAGTAGTTTTCGATGAAATAGGGAACATAGCTGTCGGTCCAGGTTTTCCATTCACAGGGGCTGTTTGCGTTGGCAGCCTCCCAAATGATGGCATATTTGGCGAGATCGGCATACTTTGCGTTCATAAAGCCGTCGTTTAAGTGGGTCGAGCTGGGTCTTTGCGGTTCGGTGCCCCAGCCGCTCTCAAAGAATACACAGAAGGCCTGGAAATCGATACCATGCTCTAAGGTGTACTTGATCTCCCAGTCGGCGGTTTCGGGATTTCCTTCATCATAGTAGCCGAGGACCGGTTCAACGTCCTTATAAGCGGCAATGCAGTTCCAGCCACCGTTCGAGCCGGTGCCGTTTCTCCACAGCGAGCAGACGTTCATACCCACGGTATACTTATCCGTTCCGGCCGGGATAACCGGAGCAGGCACATAGTCTTCATGCTCGATCTCACGGAATACCTTGAAGGCATCGAGAACCGCTTCGGTTTCGCTGAGGTTTGCGACCGTGAGGTTATCCACCGAGGTAGTGGCATCGCCAAACGGAACGGTTGCAATTTTGCGTCCGTTGAGCTTGACTAAAACGGTTTGCGCATCGGTATCCAGCTCAAAGCGCATACGATACCACTGATTCTGGTAGTAGCTTTCGTAAACGGTCGTGCCGTTGACGTAGAAATTCTTATCGTCCGAGGTAAAGACCACGATCTCCTTTTCGCCGCTGCGAAGCGCATAGCGAACGCTTTCGCCCTTGGGCAGACGGTGGTCGAATTCGGCAATGATCTTGCCGCCGACCGGAGAGAAGGAGGTAGCAGCCGATTGTACGCCGTCCATCTTCAGAGCCGCGCCGTTCGAGCCGGAATAGGTGTTGGCATAAACGCCGTCCGTGCCGGTCCAGCCGATCGGAAGCACACCGGAAGCGGTGAATTCGAAGCTTTCGTTGATAGCATAGTTGGCAGTTGCGTTGACCTTGCTGACCGAAACATTGGCGGTCGAGGCTTCGGTGGTTCCCCAACGGAAGCTTGTCAGATCAATGCCCGAAGCAAGCGTCAACGGATAGGTGCCGCAGTCCTTGCCGTTGATGTAGGTGGTGCTGCGTGCGTTGTCGATATCGACGAGTACTTCAAAGGAGAAGTTCGTTTCGTCCTTGGCAATGTCATAGATCTTTTCGCTTGTGCCATCTGCCTTTAAGAGCATCCAGGCACCGTCCTTCGTCTCTAAGCGGTAGATGTCCTTTTCGGCTTCGTTGGCGAATGCCATGTATACGCCGTCCCCGGCATTGGTGGATATCTTGGTGTCAAGGTCGATAACGCCGGTCGAAACCTTGTTGAAGGGACGAATGAGCGCGGTAGGCGCCGTTTCGCTCACATCAAACAGCGAGCCATACGGTTCCTTCAAGGTCGTGCGGGGAAGACCACCGCGGTTGTCTAACTGCCAACCGGAAACCAAGCCTTCGGTTCCCAGCGTGAAGGCCGAGGTGAGGATGAGCGAATAGGCATCGTCCTCCGCCGTGACATCCAATTCCTTGGTCAAACGGTTTTCCGGGAGTGCCACACGATTGATGATAGCGGCCGCTTCGGCGCGAGTGATGTTGTTCTCCGGGAAGAAGTTACCGTAAGCATCGCTTCCCATGACCACACCGGCCTTGTAGAGTGTCAACAGATCGTCTGCATACGCCGATTTTGCGGATACGTCCGGAATGGCGGTGACATTGTTCTTTGCCGTGTAGTAATCGACCGGCAGCGCATTCTTGAAGATCACGGCGACCTCGCGGCGCTTGGCGGCGCGGTCGTAGTTGTCAAATTCGCCTTCCTTGATAAGTCCCTTGGAGAGGGCGTAATTGACATACTTCTGATACCATTCGCCATCAGAATCCGGAATGCTCTCACCGGCATAGATGGAAGCGGCACGGGAAGCCATGGTGATGGCTTCTGCGACCGTCACGTTTCCGTTTGGCTCGAAGGTGTTCG
>CAZAWG010000023.1:0-11679 GCA_964488785.1 uncultured Oscillospiraceae bacterium
CTTCCGAACGGTACCGGTAAGACGGTTCGTACCCTCGTTTTCGCAAAGGGCGACCGTGCTAAGGAAGCACAGGATGCCGGTGCTGATTACGTTGGCGCAGAGGAATTCGTAGCTAAGATCCAGCAGGAAAACTGGTTCGAATTCGATGTTATCATCGCTACTCCCGACATGATGGGTGTCATCGGTCGTCTCGGTAAGGTGTTAGGTCCTAAGGGTCTTATGCCGAACCCGAAGGCCGGTACGGTCACGATGGATGTTGCTAAGGCTGTTGCTGAGGCAAAGGCCGGTAAGATCGAGTATCGTCTCGATAAGCAGAATATCATCCACTGCCCGATCGGAAAGGCTTCCTTCGGCAAGGATAAGCTTGCTGAGAACTTTGACGCACTCATCGGTGCTGTCGTTAAGGCAAAGCCGGCTGCTGCTAAGGGTCAGTACATCAAGACCTGCGCTGTAGCTTCTACGATGGGTCCTGGTATCAAGGTCAATACCGCCAAGTACCTCTAATTCACAAATTTGCGATCAAGGGCGAACTCTCATGGGTTCGCCCTTCTTTCTGGTTTTTCACATAAACGCATTATTAAAGGAGCTATCATGAAAACCTTTCAACCCATGCTGTTTACGGACCTGAAAAAATATAGTACCAAACAGCTTTCCAAGGACATCATTTCCGGTATCATCGTGGCAGTCATCGCGCTTCCACTGTCTATCGCTTTAGCTATCGCTTCCGGCGTTGCACCGGAGGCTGGTATTTATACGGCGGTCGTGGCTGGCTTTATCACGTCTCTTTTCGGGGGAAGCAGCGTGCAGATCGCCGGTCCTACGGCGGCTTTTGCTACCATCGTTGCGGGGATCGTTGCTAAAAAAGGCTTGTCGGGTCTGGCTCTTGCGACTATCCTTGCCGGGCTTCTTTTGGTTTTGATGGGCATTTTTAAGCTTGGAAATCTGATCAAATTCATTCCTTATTCCATCACCACCGGTTTTACCGCCGGTATCGCCGTGACACTTGTCATTGGTCAATTAAAGGACTTTTTCGGCGTGTCCTATCAGCATGGTGAAGCTCCTATCGAGACTCTTGAAAAGGCGAGTGCCTTTGCCGGAAATGTGAGTACGGTCAATGGATACGCCATTTTGGTGGGTGCGATTTGTCTTGCCATCTTGTTTATTCTGCCGCGCTTTTTCAATAAGATACCGGCATCCTTGGTCGCCGTTTTAGTGGGTACAGCACTGGTGATGGGCTTTGACCTGCCGGTCAATACCATCGGTGACCTGTACAGTGTCAAGAGCGGATTTTTGCATTTTTCGCTTCCGCAGTTTTCCTTTAGCGCCCTTGCCGATGCATTGCCGGATGCTTTGACCATCGCCGTTTTGGCGGCTATCGAGTCTCTTCTTTCCTGCGTGGTGGCAGATGGTATGATCAACGGACATCACCGTCCGAATACCGAATTGATCGCCCAGGGCGCGGCGAATATCGGCTCTGCGCTCTTCGGCGGCATCCCGGCGACGGGCGCCATTGCCCGCACGGCAGCAAATATCAAAAACGGCGGCAGAACGCCGGTGGCCGGCATGGTCCATTCGGCAGTGCTGTTCGCGGTGCTTGCTGCTTTGATGAAATATGCCGCATTCATCCCTATGCCGGTCATTGCGGCGATTTTGATCCAGGTGGCATACAATATGTGCGGCTGGAAGAATTTTGTACACATCGTTAAAGCCTCGCCAAAGAGCGATATCATTGTGTTAGTAATGACCTTCGTGCTGACAGTGGCGTTTGACCTGGTGGTTGCCATCGAATTCGGTGTGATCGCCGCGTGTGTGCTTTTCATGAAGCGCATGAGCGATGAATCCGGCATTACGCGCTGGAAGTATACCGAAAGTGATGAAACGCACGAGCATTTGATGGAAGTGCCAAGCCATGTGAGCGTGTTTGAATGCAGTGGACCGATGTTTTTTGCGGTGGCCGGGCAAATTTCCGATATCATCATCCGTCCGGGTATCACCTGTGTGGTGTTACGTATGCGTTCGGTGACGGCGCTTGACACCGATGCCATCCGCGGCTTTGAAACGCTTTGTAAGCGTTGCTCGGATGCAGGCGCAACGGTCATTATGTCGCACGTCAACCCACAGCCGCTCAAGGCGATGAAAAAATCCGGTCTGTATGCCGCTATTGGCGCGGAAAACTTCTGTACCGATATCCATGCCGCCATGGAACGCGCACAGGCACTCAGACAAAAATAAGGATAAGAAATAACAAATCTTTGCAGAAAGCAGGCAGGTGTGAAAGTATGATCAAAAGCTATAAGACCGTTGCAAAGGCGTTTGCCGAAGCATCGTTTGTGGAGAAAAAATCGGAATTCATCGGCTATGCCGCACGCGTGGAAAGCGAAGAGGAGGCTAAAAGCTTTATTGCCTCCATTCGTGCCAAGCACCCGGATGCTACACACAACTGCTATGCCTATCTGCTCAAGGATTCCGGTATCGCGCGGTTCTCGGACGATGGCGAGCCGGGTGGCACGGCAGGGCTTCCCATGTTAGAGGTCATCAAGCGCGAGGGCGTGAGCGATGTGTGCGTGGTGGTGACACGCTATTTCGGCGGCATTCTGCTTGGTGCCGGAGGGCTGGTACGCGCTTATGCGCGTGGAACCAAGATCGCCTTAGAGGCGGCCGGACAGGCTGTGTTTGTTCCGTATACCGCCTTTTGCACCGAGGTGGGGTATGGCGAATACGAAAAGCTTATGCACGTTCTGCCTAAATACGGTGTTTTTTGCGATAAAACCGATTTTGCCGCCGGTGTGACCTTGTATTTGCGTGCAAAGGAGGAAAACTTTGAGCGCTTTTGTACGTTTCTGGCGGAATACACCGCCGGACGGGCACAAGTTCAGGTGACCGGCTCGACATTTGGAACAGAGGATGCGGGGGAGACACAGTGAATTTTACAATACCGCAAACACTTGCTATTGAAACGCGCGATTGCTCATTACTTGTGGCGGCAGGAGCCGGAAGCGGAAAAACGCGCGTACTCATCGAGCGCATTGTGCGCCGCCTGCTTGACGACACACGTCCGACCGATATTACCCGTTTTCTCATCGTGACCTTTACCAATGCCGCCGCCGATGAATTAGCCGAGCGTATCCGGCGAGCCCTGTCGGAACGCGCCGGTGACCCGAATGAAGCGGTGCGCCGTGCGGCGGTGCGCAACCTTGCACTTTTGCCGCAAGCCAAGATCGGCACCATCGATTCCTTTTGCTTTGATTTTGTCAAGCAGCATTTTGCACGCTTAGGCTTGCCGCCGCGCCTTCGCATTGCCGATGAAACGGAAATGGATGTGCTGCTTGACGGTCTGATCGCCTCTCTTGTGGAGGAGCGTATGCAGAATTCTTCCAAAGACGACTATTTCTACACGGTGTATGATATGTTCAGCGGCAAGCGCAACGATGCGCCCTTCGGCGAGACACTCAAGGGAATGTACCGGCGGCTGACCAATTTGCCGTTTCCAAAAAAATATCTGCACGATGCGTGTGAATGGTACCAAGAGGTGTCCGAAAAGGAGCTGTTTGATACACGCTTTGGACATGATCTGCGAGACATGGTATACGATGCGGCAAGCACGGCGATTGGTGTGATCGAGGAATGCTTGAACGACAGCGCCTTCGACGAGGGAATGTATGCCAAATTCGAGCCGCGCTTTACGGACGATTTAGAGCAGCTGCGCTCACTGCTTTCCAGTCTTGAGCAAGGGGCAGAGGCGACCTTCGCCTATTTTGGAATGCTCAAATTCGGTTCCTGCCAGGTCAAACGCATAGCCGCTCCGGAGGCACCGTTTATTTATGAGCGGCGTGGGCGCGCGCTTGCCCCTATAAAGGAACTGAAAAAGAACTATTTTTCGCTTACGCCTGCTGTCATTCGTCTGTGCGCGGCGGATTGCTATGCCATCATGAGGGAGCTTTCCGACTTGCTTTTGTCGATCGATGAACGCCTGTCAGAGGTCAAAAAAGCACATGGAGCTGTGGATTTTTCGGATGTGGAGCGCTTGACACTTGCCCTTTTGTACGATGAGGATGGAAACGAAAGCGCACTTGCGGTCGATGCGGCAAGTGGTTTTGATGAATTATACATCGATGAATACCAGGATATCAACCCCATTCAGGATCGCATTTTTGCGGCTCTTTCGCGCAAAACGCCGGAGCAGGTCGAGTGTGGGCGCTTTTTGGTCGGCGATGCCAAGCAAAGTATTTATGGCTTTCGTGGTGCGCGTCCGGATATTTTTATGCAATACCGTGCGGATTTTGCGGATATTGCGGAGGAAGCACCACGCAAAAAGCTGTTTATGTCCAATAATTTCCGTTGCGCGGAGAATGTGATCGATTTCACCAATGCGCTGTTTTCGCGTTTGCTCGAAGATTATGGTGAAAACGAGCGGTTGATCTTTTCGCGCATAGAGGAGCATCCGGTGACGGCGCCGGTCGAGGTGCTGTTATGTGACACCTCTGCGCTGTCCTCGTGTTTAGCACCGGAGCGCATGAGGGCCGAGGCAGAGGTCGTGTATCAGACCATCCGTGAGTTAATCAACGATCCGACCGCCTGTGGCGCGGACGGAAAGCATTTTGCGCTGTCGGATGTGGCGATCCTTACCGGTAAATGGGATGCGGCGCGTTTTTTGGAGCGCTATCTGTCCGAACGTGGTGTGCCGGTGATATGCGAAAAGGGCGAGAGCTTTTTTGAACGCCGGGAAATACGCTTAGCACTTTCCATCCTGACGGTGGCGGACAATCCACAAAAGGATATCCCTCTTGTCGGCGTTCTGCGTTCGCCCATCGGCGGCTTTAGCGACGATGAATTGGTAAGACTTCGCCTGGGTTCTCCGCGCACCGGCTTGTATGAGGCGTTATGCGCGTATGAAGAAACGCCGGATGCAGAGGCACCCCTTGTTGAAAAGACCAAGCGCTTCCTACAGTTAGTGGATACCTTGCGTTCGATGGCACGCGGTGTGCCGGCATCGGAATTTTTGCGGCGTATGTATGCGTATACCGATCTTGCTGCTGTGTGTGCGGCAGGGGGGAGCGACCTGTTCGGTTCCCTTTCGGCGGAAGCCCGGCGGAAAAATCTGATGCTTTTATATGAAAAGGCAAGAGACTATGACAAAACAATGTTTCGTGGGCTATCGGCATTTTTGGATTATATCGATGAGTGGAAAAAACGCGGCGATATGAAAAGCTTTTCGGAGGCCGCAAACGGTGTGCGTGTCATGACGGTGCATAAATCCAAGGGTCTTGAATTCCCGGTTTGTATTTTGTTTAATGCAGATCGCAAAAAAAGTGCGCTGAGTACCAAATATATCATGAACGACACGGATGGCATTGCGTTTTCCTTAGATGGCTATGCCAACATCCGGTCGGTGGTCGGCAAGGATGGGTTTGTCACAGCGGAAACTCCGTTTCGCAGGCTGCTAAAAGAGAAAGCGGCGCGTGAGGAGACGATGGAATACAAGCGGCTGTTGTATGTGGCGCTCACGCGTGCCAAGGATCGGCTCATTGTCACAGCTTCCCCGGATGGCTTGGATAAGCTGTTGGAAGCCGCAGCAAGCGAAGCACAAAATGAAGCTTCGTCCGGAGACACCTTTTTGGAATGGATTCTTGGCTATGCCGCGACCTGTGCGCCGTTTGAACAGCTGCTGCAGGGCACACTCGAGCCGGTTGATTTTCCGCGTTCGGATGGGCGTGTGACCTTCCGTTTGCGGCGCGTGCTGTGTGCGCAGGAAGCTGACGGTGAGGTGGACGAAGCGGCACAGACTGCATCGGAGGAAAACGTGCAGTATGCGCCGGATGAAGCACTTATTGCTACGCTTCGTTCGTCCATCGAGAGCCGCCGGAGGGCGGTTCAGGCGATACGCTCGGTGCCGCCCAAGCTCACCGTTTCACTGTTGAAGCATGGATTGATCGATTATGAGGATGCCGCACTTGCTTCTACAGCCGAGCGTAAGCTTCGGGTCGTTCCGCTTTTTGCGGAGGAAGCAACGGATGCGGCGGCCAAGGGAACAGCAATGCATATGTTCATGCAGTTCGCGAATTTTGCACGTTGTGCCGAGGGCGGCTGTCAAGCCGAAGCCGAGCGCCTGTGCGAAGCAGCCTTTTTGACAAAGGAGCAGCTTGCGCTGTTGGATGTCGCACGCTTGGACGACTTTTTCCGGACGGCATTGTATGAGAAGATACGTGCGGCAAAAGCCGTTTATCGTGAGCTGCGCTTCAATCTCAAGGTGCGCCCGGAGGAGGTTCTAAGGGGTGTGCCGCAGACCGAGGATTTTGTGTTGGTTCAGGGGGTCATCGACTGCTTTATCGAAAATGCCGATGGAAGCTATACCGTCATCGATTTCAAGACCGACCGCGTGGGTAAAAACGGAAAAGAGGTTTTGATCACACGCTATGCCGGACAGCTAAGCTTCTATTGTCGCGCCGTGCGCGAGATCACCGGAAAGACCATCCAGGAAGCACTTATCTTTTCGTTTGATCAAATGGAGGAAATACCGGTGAAGCCGGAGATCCTTTTGGATAGTTTTGTGCAACTTGAACAATTTTAGTGATTCAAGTTTGTCAACAAATACCATATTTACAAGTGCCTGCTTTCATGCTATACTTATGTAGGATGAGCAGGCACTTTCTGCATTAACCATAAGAAATCATCGAATATAAAGGAGAATATAGTATGCTTTCTTCCAAGTTTATAAAGGCAACGCCGAATTATGCGACCTATGCCAAACCGGTCAACGCGCCGTATTTGCGTAAGACCTTCACGCTGGATACGCTTCCGGAAAAGGCAAGTGTCACGCTGACCTCCTCCGGCTTTTACCGCCTTTGGATCAACGGCAAGGAGCTGACACGTTCCCGGCTTGCACCGTGTATCACCAATCCCGACAGCATTCTGTTTTACGATACCTATGACGTGACGGAACATCTGACGCTCGGCAAAAACTGCTTTGCTCTGTTACTGGGCAACGGCATGAGCAACGCCATGGGCGGCTTTGTGTGGGATTTTGATCAGGCACTGTTTCGCTCTGCGCCCAAGCTTGCCCTTTTCTTTGAAGCCAAGACCGGCGAAAGCTCCCTTTCCTTTGAAGCAGATGAAAGCTTTGTGTGCGCTCCGTCTCCTATCTATTTCGACGATATTCGAAGCGGCGAATTTTACGATGCAACGCTTGAAATACCCGGCTGGAATCTGCCGGATTTTGATGACAGCACCTGGTGTGCCGCACTTTGCTGTGAGCCGGCACGCGGAAAAGCGGTGGAGAACGACACGTCGCCCATCGTGGTGACCAAGGAGCTAAAGCCGATCAAGATCTATGAGGGACAGTTGGTTTGGCAGGAGGGTGTATATAAGGATGCCCGTGCCCGTAAATATGGCGAAACGGCGTTCTATACACCGGAGGTAGGCGAAAAAGGGTATGTGTTTGAATTTTCTGAAAACACAGCGTGTGTGCCGAAGCTAAAGATCAAGGGCAAAAAGGGGCAGAAGATCATTCTTCAGGCGTCGGAATATTGCTCACCGGAGGGCAAGGTCAGCCATGAGGCCATCGAATACTTCTATCCCTGGGGCTTCTGCCAGCGTGATATCTATATCTGCAAGGGCGAAGGTATAGAGGAATACATCCCATCGTTTACCTATCATGGCGCACGGTATTTCCTTGTCATAGGCGCGGAAAAGGAACAGATCAACGATGAGACGGTGACCATGCTCGTGCAGAACAGTGAGCTGTTCGAGCGCGGCAGCTTCTCCTGCTCCGATCCGATCGCAAATGCGCTCCAGAATAACACGCGTATCAGCGACCTTTCCAATTTTGTATATTACCCGACCGATTGCCCCCACCGCGAAAAGAACGGCTGGACAGGCGATGCGGCCATGAGTGCGGAGCATATGATCCAGAATTTGACGGTCGAGAGAAGCTGGAAGCAGTGGCTTCGTATGATCTGTGCCGAGCAGCGTGAAAACGGTGAGATACCGGGTATCGTTCCGACCGGCGGCTGGGGCTATGCATGGGGCAATGGTCCGGTGTGGGATCAGGTTCTGGTAGAGCTGCCGTATCAGGCGTATATTTATCGCGGAGATTTAGAGCTGTTCCGCACAGTATCGACCGCTGTTATGCGTTATTTGAATTATATTTCCGGACGGCGTGATGAGATCGGCGCGATCCATTACGGCCTTGGCGACTGGGTCCATGCGCTGCGTTCGGCAGGCGAAAACTATCTGTGCCCACTGGAGGTTTCGGATACCATCACGGTCATCAACATTTGCCGCAAAGCGAAATTCTTATTCGATAAATGTGGCATGAACCTCCAAAAGCAGTTTGCCGAAGCACTGGAAAAGGAGCTGCTTGCCGTGGTGCGCACACGCTTTATCGATTACGATACCATGACCATGCGCGGCTCCTGCCAGACGGCACAGGCTATGGGTCTGTATTATGACATTTTTGAGCCGAGTGAGAAAGCACAGGCGTACAGCCGCTTGGTCGAATTGGTACACGAAGCGGACGATCATCTGGATTGCGGTATGCTTGGTGTACGCATTCTGTTCCGTACACTTGCCATGCATGGCGATGCTGCGCTTGCGTATAAGCTCATCACACGCACGGATGCGCCCTCCTACGGTATTACGGTGGAAAAATTTGGACTTGTTTCTCTGCCGGAGACCTTCCAGGATCATAATGGAGGCAATATTACCTCGCTGAACCATCATTTCTTAGGCGATATATCCGGCTTCTTTATCCGTCATTTGGCAGGACTTCATATCAACCCGAATCGCGATGACCCGGCATTTGTCCGTGTGGCTCCGAGCTTTATTGAGCAGCTTGATGAAGCCAAAGCGCACTATGACACGGTTTCCGGTCGAGTGCGAGTGGCATGGAAGCGCAAGGGTGAGGAGATCGAGCTGACGGTCGAAAAGGAGGAGGGCGTGCATGGCGAGGTCATGCTCCCGAAGGGCTATGTCTTTACCCAAAAGACCGGGACACCGGTGGAAGTGATCCGCGAACGTCGTTTGTTTGCAATCGATAATGCGGTGTATACCATTGTGAAAAAGTACTAATAGAAATCAAAGAAAAGCCGGGGCACATTATACGCTCCGCAGTTCTTGGCTTTTTTTGCTCGAAGCCCTGCCTTGAGCCGGTACTAACACGAATAAATGCTTTACGACTGTTCCATGCCTTCATTGCACGCTGCAATCCCTGAGTCTTACGCACAACGTGCTATGGTAAAGAAAAAAAACGCGAACGCGCGTCCAAACGCACAAAGAAAACCGCCCCACGGAGAAAGTTCCGTGGGGCGGTCGGTTATTTGCCAAACCAAAGCATTATTTGCTTTCTTCGGGAAGAATTTCGGTTACAACGATGTTGTCAAGTGCGTATCCAACACCCATCTCACCGACCGGGTCGGTGTAGAAGGCGAATCTGTCGGAGACGCGCTTGCTCTTTTCGCTGACGGTGAACTCAAAGGTGAAGTGTGTCCAACCAGCGCCATAGGTTGTTTCCTTGCGTGTGATAAGGTGGTCGACAGCAGACTGCTCAAGGTCAGTATACTGTGCATTGAACAGAAGCGTTGCCTTGAAGCCGCTATCCAAATCCTTCTTGGTTCCGTTAGCAAGCAGACGGAAGTCGCATTCGACCTTGTAGGTTGCGCCCGGCTTGTAGGTGCAGTTCTGGGTCGCATACAGAAAGATCTTCTTATCGTCCTTCGGGAGGATCTGATAGTAGTGGTTGCCCTTGTTATCCGGGTCTTCCACGATCTGGATATCAGCACCGCCGTTGTAGAAGGCAACATCCTTGCCCTCTGCATCCGGATTGGAGAGAGTGAAAGGAGCCTTTGCCGGGTCAACATAGACGTAATCCGGATCTTCTACTAAGTGGATATAATCGATATCCATCCAACCGCCGGCATTGAACGGGTCAAAGCGGACCTGCGTGATGGTATCCTTCCATAACGGCTGCTTTGCAATGTCATACGAGAAATCAAGCCATTCGCCGTTGCTGGAAGCACCGGGGAGATCGATCTTTAAGGTCTTGGATTCGTTCCAGTTGGGATCCTTGTCGGTGATGAAGTACATAGTCAACTGTTCCTTTCTATCGGACAGATGCTCGTAACGAACGCGATATTCAAGCGTCTTGTACTTAGCAGCCGGCAGCTCGACCTTACTCGAGAACATGACCGGGTCGGCGTACTTTTCCTGCGAGTTGGTCTGGAGAGCCAGATAGCCATCGCTGACAAGCATGGTCATAAGGGTGGAGGTCCAGCCCTCGGTATCGCCGATGAGGTTGAAGTCCCAGGTGCCGGGAACGCGGTTTGCGACTTCTTCGAAGTATTCCTTTTGGTCGGTATCGATCGAAGCCGTTCCGTCCTTCTTCACCTCGAAGGTGTAGCCGAGGTCATCGCAGAGCTGCTTGATCGGCAGGAGCGGCAGACCATCGAACGAGGTGAGCTTGTAGGGAAGAGTCTTAGCCGTGCCGTCCAGCGTGTACTTGTCGCTGCCAACGGTGTAAACGAGGGTATGCTTCTCAAAGCTCAGGGTCAGAACGCCTGTCTCCTTGTTCCAATCATGGAAAGCGTGGAGACGGAAGTCCATAGCAACAGACGGGTCGAAGGCAACGAGCATATCGCCGTTTTCGGCTGTCTGATAGGGAAGCTTGGTGTCAAAGGTCAGACCGTTGATGGTCATTTCCTCCGGCGTCTTTTCGGGTTCGCCTAAGAATTCGAGCGAATCGACGGTGAAGGTCGTGCCTTCAGCGGCGGTCGGGTCGAGGCGGAAGCCAAGGAGATTGCCCTTCCAGTTGGGGCAGGTGGACATATTGAAGATGTAGGTCTTCATCTCATCGCTGTCGGAAATGAGCGTCTTACTCTGAGTTTCCGTTACGCTGGCGCCGGAGTCGGATGTGAAGAACAGCTGGATCTTATTGCCCTTCGGGATCTTTGCGGTGAGGCGGATGGCGGTAGCCTTGCTCAGGTCGATGGGATCGCCTGCCCATGCGGCAACGTTGAAGATCGGGTCATGGTTGGTCGAAGTAGCCGTGATGGTGGTTTTGTCGCCGGTTTCGACCTGCTTCATGTTCCACATACTCAAGTTCTTGTTATCGGTAAACTTGATAACGTCTCTGACTTCAAGGCTTGACTCATCCAGCTTTTCGGTGTAGTAGCCTTCCTTGCGGAGCAGACGGCGATACTGCGGATACAGACGGTTGATACGGGTGAGCTGTGCTTCGGTAGGAACGGTGTTGAGGGAAGCATCTTCCTTTTCATCGGTGTAAGCGGTACGCAGCACGTCTAAGTACTGGAAGCCCTTTTCATCGGTGGTCGGCATGATGTAGGTACCCTCGCCATATTCGTTCCAGGTGGAGATCATGGCGAAGTTCTTCTGCCATTCTTCCTTCGGATAGGTGGTGAAGTAGTCGCTCTTGATCCATTCCTGTGCGGCAGCAAAATCGCTCTTGGTCATCATCGGATGGCGTGTGCCATGCCACGGAATGCTGTTGAAGCCGACGGAGATGGTCGGAACGGTGTAGAGAGCGGTGTTCTTAGCGCTGTTCAGAATGGAGTTCTTGTTGATCGAAAGTGCGTAGCCTTCGTTGCCCCAGTTATAAGCGTAGCAGCCATCAAAGCCCATTTCGGCAAGGGTAGCCGAGGAGGAACCGCAGGCAAGATAGATCATACC
>CAZAWG010000024.1:0-11646 GCA_964488785.1 uncultured Oscillospiraceae bacterium
GATATGGCAAATCGGTCCGGAAAGCACCGATATCATGCTGTTCGCCACCCATTCCGACGATGATCAGCTGTTCTTTGCCGGTCTGGTGCCCACCTATGTGGCGCGTGGTGCCTGTGTGCGCGTGTCCTATTTTGTCAACCACTTTGATACCTATAATCGTATGCATGAGCTGCTTGACGGACTCTGGCACTGCGGGCTCACCAACTATCCGCTCATCTCTCCGCTGCCGGATGGCTATTCCGAAAGCATCGAGGGAGCCGAAGCCTTCTTTGAAGAGCAAGGCTTTTCGCACGAAAACATCCTCAATTTGCAGCGTATCTATTTGAACCGCTTTAAGCCAAAGGTCGCCGTGCTTCACGATATCGATGGCGAATATAGTCATGGTGCGCATATGCTCAATACCGCCTCCTTTTTGGAGGTCGTGGAAAATGCAGATTCCAATCAATTCGTTCCTGAAAAAATTTACATTCATCTGTATAAAGAGAATCCCCTGACATTAGATATCGATACTCCTTTGGACTATTTTGACGGCAAGACCGCCTTTCAGGTGTCCCAGGAAGCCTTTGATTATCACAAGTCGCAGCATTGGACGTGGTTCAAGGGCTGGCTGTACGGCAAAAATGACAATATCACAAAATCCACCCAGATCAAAACCTATAATCCTGCCGAATACGGTCTGTACTACTCCGGTGTCGGCGCGGACAGCGGTATCGGCGATATGCTTGAAAACATTGTCACGGTGGCTGAGCAAAAGGCGGAAGAAGAACGCCTTGCTATGGAAGCCGAGCAAAAGCGCTTAGAAGAATTGGAAAAATTAGAAAAGCAGCTAGAAGAAGAACGCCATGCCAACGATCAGGGCGAGATTTTGGAAGCCGAAGCGCGCGAACGTGAGCGTATCGCCTCTGAAGCTCTGCGCCGCAGACAGCAAACCGGCCTTCTGATCATCGGCGTCGTCTGCTTAGCTGTGGGTCTTATCATCTTCTTTTATGTAAAGAACCACAGACGGGGTTAACATTCTCATAAAACAAGCCCATAATGGCATTTGAAAGGTGTTGTAAGCGTTTGAATACCACAAGTGCGTTCTCTAGGATCACCGTAATCATTCCCTCTCTTGACCCGGATACCCGGTTAGCCCAGACCGTTTCTGCGCTGCAGGCAGTCGGCTTTTCCGACATTCTGCTCGTAGACGATGGCAGCAGCCCGGAGCATACTCCGTTTTTCCCGACCGGAGAAGGGATCACGCGCCTGGTACACCCGGTCAATCGCGGAAAAGGAGCGGCCATCAAAACAGCTCTTGCCTATGTCCGCACACACCGTCCCCATTCGTCCGGAGTCGTCACCTGTGACGGCGATGGGCAGCATTTGGCAAAGGACGCAAAGTGCGTTTGTGAAAAAATGTTAGAAAACGGGGCATTTGTGTTGGGCGTGCGCGATTTTTCGCTTCCACAGGTTCCCACCAAAAGCCGCGTGGGCAATCGAGCAAGTGCAGCGGTGGTCAAGCTGCTTTGCGGTCTTTCCATATCCGACACCCAAACCGGACTTCGTGCCTTTCCACCATCCTTATATGCCCCCATGGAAGAGGTGCGTGGCGATCGCTTTGAATACGAAACAAATGTGCTGTTGGAATTAAAGAATATGCACGCAACCTGCGCCGAGGTCACCATCGACACGGTCTATCAGGACGAAAACCGCGGCTCTCATTTCCGTCCGTTCGCGGATTCTATGCGTATTGCCTCGATCTTATTCAAATACGCCGGCAGCTCGCTTGCTTCGTTTGTGGTGGATGCACTGTGCTTTTCGCTCTTTAACAGTCTGCTTCTGTGCGGCGTGGTGGGGTCCACCGTGCTTGCGCGTATTGTGTCCTCCATCGTCAATTTTACCCTCAATCGGCGTGTCGTCTTTCACAGCCATGCCTCCCCCCTTCGTGCGCTGGCTAAATACTATGCCCTTGCCGTGCCGGTCATGCTCATCTCTGCCTTTGGCGTCAGGGGACTTGCACTTCTCTTGGGGCTTCCTTCAAGCAGTCTGTGGACAACACTTGTTAAGCTCATCGTGGACTGCATTCTCTTTTTTGTCAATTTTCGATTACAAAAATACTGGATCTTTTCCGATCACAGTTCCCAACGCCCTCAATAATCTCTCATTACTACGATCACACGGAAAGAAGGCTCTCGTTTCATGCCCTCCCCCACACGCTTTCGCGAAGAAAAAGAAGCTTTTGTCGCTCGCAGTCTGCGAAAAGAGGAACACTCCCATAAAAACAGACTTTCCGCTTTTTGTATCCTCCGGCGCATCCTTTTGTGCGTTTTTACCCTTGTCATCTGCTTAGCCGTGGCACTTGTTTCGGTCGTCTATGTGTTAGTCAACGGTCCGTGTGAACCATTACGCGACCGGCTGGTGCTGTCCGCCATGCAGGCCAGTGCTACCAAATGGCTTCCGGGGCTTTTTCTGCCGCAGGAAACGGTGGAAAACATCGTTTCACAAAGCTATGTGGTAAGCACCGACGTGATCTCCCTTGACGAATATACCGCGCAAAGTACCGAAAACACACAGATCGCCGATGAATGGGCAAACGCCATCGATGGAATGCTTTTGGAGACGGTCAATGGCTCCACCTTTACCGGCTATGTATTACTTGTAAAGGATCCTTCGCGCGTGTTTGTCGGCACCTCCAGCGATTTCACCCAAGGACTTGCCGGAATGCGTATTTTTGATATCGTCCAAAAAGAGAACGCCGTTGCCGCCATCAATGCCGGCGAATTTGCCGATCCGGGTGGAACGGGAACCGGCAGCAATCCAATGGGAATCACCTATTCGCGCGGCAAATGTGTCTGGAACGATTCATTAAAGCGTACCTTCATCGGCTTTGACACAAACGACCGGCTGGTCGTCGCTGAACCTATGGACAAAAAGACCGCCGAAGCCCTGTCCATCCGCGATGGGGTCAGCTTCCAGAACGGGAACGTACTCATCACCAATGAAGCCGGAAGCGTGACCGTCCACTATGCCGACAGCAACACCGGCACCGCCCAGCGCACCGCCATCGGACAGCGTGCCGACGGAACGGTCATACTGCTTGTGACGGATGGCCGCAGTGCCAGCAGTCTGGGCGCGACGCGCAACGATGTCATTGACGTCATGGTGAGCTTCGGTGCGGTCACCGCCGGAATGTTGGATGGCGGCTCCTCCAGCCTTATGTACTATGAGGATTATTATACGAAATATGGCATTTCGGAAGCCACACTGGATGAGTATCAGAAAAAAGGATTGGTCAACCGCTATAAGGCCTTTACCACGCCGCGCCGCATCCCGACCTATATCTGCGTAGCGAATGAAGCCGAAAGCGAGCCGGCAAAGGAGGGCGAAGTACAATGAGCACCCAACGTCCTGCACGGAAAAGTCTCTTTTACCGCGTTTATTTTACCGTTCTTGCCGTGTTTGTGCTTTTGTTAGTCGTGGGACTGTTTGTCTTGCACGCCTTTCTCAAGGGCTATAATGAGACGATCCCGGAAACGATCTCTGCGCGCTTTTTTGAGTCTGCCTTTTTGGCCGAAAGCCCCGATGAACTGATCCGTGTGTCCGGGCTTACGCCTAGTGAATTTGAAACAGACCGGCAGCTTGCCTCCTATGTTCGGAACATTTTGAACGAGGCTCCGCTCACCTACACAAGCATTTCCTCCGGAAGCGATACGAGCGTGAAAAAATACATCGTCAAATCCGGTGAATACAAGCTTGCCGACTTCACCTTGACAAAAAACGAAGGTGCCAAAGGCTGGGAACCCACATCTCTCACACTTCACCTGCCCACAACAGATGTCTACACCTACCGCCTGCTGGATTGCGGTGACCGGTATGCTGCGCTGTATCTGAACGACGTGCGCGTGTCTGCCGACTATCGAACCGAGCGCACCCCTCACGAAAACGCCGCTTATCTGCCGAATGAGGGTTCATTCCCGGTCTGGAGCACCTACACCATCACAGACCTTACCGAAAAGCCGAAGGTTCGCGCCCTTGACCGCAATGGGAACGAGGTCGCCTTTGAGCTTATAGACGGCGTATATACCGAGAGGATCGTGCCTGATCCGGCCGAGGAAGCGCTTGAAGCCTATCTGACAGAGGCCGCTAAGCAATATGCCAAATGTATGCAGAACGATGCCTCCAAGTCCTCCGCGCTCAAGTATTTCGAAAAGGGCACCGACCTATACGACAGCATTCGTACAGCGGACAATATGTTCGTCTGGTCACATGACGGCTACGATTTTGAGAATGTGCAAACGAGCGAATTCTTCCGCTACGATGAAAATACCGTTTCGCTTCGTATCTCCTTCACCCACATCCTGCGCAAGGGTTCAAAGCAATATCGCGACTATACCGATATCACCTATTTTGCCCATACGGACAAGACGGATGGCGAATATAAGATATTTGCAAGATATAATAACTAAGAAACTACAGGGACGAAAAGCCGCCTTTTCGTCCCTGCTTTTTTGTTAATCGCGCTTAAAGGTCCTGCATTCGGTTTCGCTTCCGCAATGCGCACATTTGCCGCCAACCTCAATACGATCTGCCGTGCAGGTGCAGGCATCGTTGTAGTGACAGCCGGTCGCATCACATTTTACCACACTGTGATTACAGGCACAGTTGGAAGCTGCGCAGCTGACACAGCCACCGTCGCTCTTGTCGGTGTAGCTGTCGCATTCGGTATCCCGGCAGCTCTTTGCATCCTCGCCCTCGATCTTGACCGTCTCCAGACAACAGCCGCCATCCTTGTTAAAGCCGCAGGTCACAGCTTCGCATCGGATCTTTGCCATACCAATCATCCTTTCGTTTTTTCTCTCTATATTCAAAAAAGCCGCGTATCGGCGTACAGAAAAATACCGATACGCGGCTTCACGATTAGTATGAGCCGTTTATTCCAGTTTATTCGTTTTTGCTTACTCCGTAAAGCGAAAAACCGAGATCCTTCGTTCGGTTTCCGAAAGCTTTTCAAAACGCACCTCATACCGCTCCTCCGGCAGAGCGAACGGTATATTTTCGCACCACTCGCATACGATAAGGCCATTCCGGTCGAAATAATCGTAAAAGCCGGTCGCATATAGGCTGTCGTCGTCCGGCACACGATAGACATCAAAATGAAAGATCGGGGGCTTTCCAGCATATTCGTTGACAATGGCATAGGTCGGGCTGGAAACACGCACCCCCGGACAGAACACCGAGGCAAGACCACGTGTGAACGCTGTCTTACCGGAGCCCAGGTCGCCAAAAAAGGCGATAAAGTCGCCGCTTTTGAGCCGAGCCGCAAGCTCTCGCGCCGCCTGCTCCGTCTCAGCCTCGCTGTGGGTCAAATACTCTGCGATCTTGGTCAAAATGCTCTCTCCTTCGTTTGTATCAAAGCAGGAATGAATATATATTCACTCAAAATTTATAAAAATTCACACACATCTGTTTGATTCCATTTACATAATTTTGTCGTTGCGTCAGTTATCAACTTTTTTGTCGAACGAGCATGAAATGCAATAATACAGAAAAAAACGCCTAAAAATGGGGTGTTTTTTGCAAGTTACCAACATTATCAACAGACTTTTCAACCAAAAAGCAGCGGAAAAGCATAATGTTCGGTTGAAAACCATTCTCCGTATTCATTCCGATTTATGCGGACAAAACTCGGTTCAAAGTGCTTAACTACGTTCGCAAGTGGGCGTTTTTGCAGATTTTATGCATCGTGATACTCCGCACACGTACACTACGCATTCTGCCAGTATTTGCGGTCAAGGCTGCGCAGCTGAATGGCGCGCGCAATGTGCTTTTCAGCGATGATATCGTTGTCCTCCATATCGGCAATGGTCTTAGCCAAACGTAAAATGCGGTCATACCCACGTGCCGACAGTCCCAGACGATCAAACGCCGCGCCTAACAGCGCATCCGCCTTTTCATCGGTCTTGCAATACTCTCTTATCATGGCAGGTGTCAACTGACCGTTGGCATAGATACCCGTTCCGGCATAGCGCTTGGTCATGCGCTCACGTGCCTTTTCCACGCGGCGTCGGATATCCGCCGAGCTTTCGCGCGGCGAATCGTCGCGCAGCACCTCATAGGTAAGGGATCCGACCTCGATCTGGATATCGATACGGTCGAGCATGGGGCCGGATATTTTGGATAAATATTGGCTTCTGGCAAACGACGTACAGGTACACTTTCGATCCGGGCTTCCATAGTAACCACATTTACAGGGGTTCATGGCGCACACGAGCATAAATTTACTGGGAAAGCGCATTCGTCCATTCACGCGCGCGATGGACACCACACCATCCTCGATAGGTCCACGAAGCGCATCCGTGCTATCCTTTCGGAATTCGGCCAGCTCATCCAAAAACAGCACACCATTGTGCGCCAGCGATATTTCACCCGGCATAGGCGTTTTCCCACCGCCGATCAGACTGGCGGTAGACATGGTATGATGCGGCGAACGGAACGGGCGCGACACAATGAGCGGCTTTTCAGGGGTCAACGACCCACAGACCGAATGAATGCGCGTTGTCTCGATGGCTTCATCAAAGCTCATGGGGGGCAAAATGCCGGGAAGGCGCTTGGCAAGCATACTCTTTCCCGTACCGGGTGGACCAATGAGCAGCACATTGTGCATTCCGGCTGCTGCGATCTCCAAAGCAAGCTTCGCATTTTCCTGTCCCTTCACATCGCTGAAATCCGGAATGCCGTCATAGGAGGTCGCTAACAGATCATCTTCCGCTATGGACGTTGGTGTGATGTAAGACAGTCCCGTCAGGTGTGCGATCAGCTCCACCACGTTATCCACGCCATACACCGTGATACCGTCCACCACCGCCGCTTCGGCAGCATTTTCAAGCGGCACATAAACTTCTGTTAATCCGGCATTTTTAGCAGCAATGCACATAGACAAAGCACCGCAGACGCGCCGAATGCCGCCCGAAAGCGAAAGCTCACCAATAAAGCATTTTCCGCTTGTATCCGTATTTGCCAAAACACTGCTTTTGAGAATGGCAAGTAGGATAGCGAGGTCGAAGGCTGTACCCTGCTTAAGCCGGTCAGCCGGGGCTAAATTTACCGTGATAGCAGTCATGGGAAATTCGATACCGGAGGACTTGATAGCCGCCTTGATACGCTCATACGCTTCGCGCACCGCCGTATCCGGCAGTCCCACGAGAGTAAAGCCAGGGAATGAGCCGCTTGCAAAGCATTCTACATCCACAACAAACCCATCGATCCCATACACCGCCGCCGATTTTACAGTAACCATCATGTATATGCTCCTTTTGTGGCAAAAGTGCCAAGCGGAAAAGATCAGATACCGTCTACATCAAAAACAGTTCCGTGAGGAATGCCGTCCATAATGTCATACAGTATCTCCGGGTATGCACCGTTGACGATCATGGAAGGAATGCCGGCTTCGGCGGCAATAATGGCAGCGTTGATCTTCGCCTTCATACCACCCGTACCGCGAACGGTTCCGGCGCCACCGGCCATTTGCAATATCGTTTCATCGAATTTTTCCACACGCGGAATAAGCTTAGCATTCGGATTCTCACGCGGATCGGAGTCGTATAAGCCATCCACGTCCGACATATTGATAAGCAGATCCGCCTTTGCGATATTCGCCACATACGCGGCAAGCAGGTCGTTGCCACCGAATTTGATTCCTTCATACGACACGCTGTCGTTCTCGTTGACGACCGGAATACAGCCCATTTCCAACAACACACGGAAGGTTCCTTCGGCGTTGCGGCGCATAACATCGCTTTCGACCGAAAAGCGCGTGATGAGTATCTGCGCGACCTTGTGCCCATAGGAAGCAAAGCGTTCCTCGTACATATTCATCAATTCGCACTGTCCCACAGCGGCGGCAGCCTGCTTTTCCTCAATGGAGTCCGGACGGCGTTGGAAGCCGATCTTGGCAAGTCCTGCGCTCACAGCACCGCTGCTGACCAAGATCATCCGACGTCCGGAATTTTGCAAATCGGCCAGTGTCTTGACCAGCGCATCAATACGGCGCAAATTCAACATTCCCGAAGGATGGGTCAACGTAGAGGTTCCGACCTTGACCACAACGGTTTTGGCATCCTGTATGTTTTTCATGGTAGTTTTATTGTTCCTTTCTAAATCCTTTATTCTTTCAGAGCAATTATCGTTCGTTTTTCTGCTGCATTAACAGTGCTTCCAACGTAATGGAAACCCCAAGCTGCTCCTTCGCCGCCTGTATCTGCTCCTTGACACGCAGGGTGCGGAAGCGATCGGCAGAAGCGTTTTTGCGTACAGCGCGGATCATCAGATTTTTCGGCGAATTATCGAAATCCACAAATTCCACCATATCTACGCCATACCCCTCACGCTCCAAAAGCTTTCCCCGGAGTGCATCGGTCGTCAGCGCCGCAAAACGCTCCTTGATAAGCCCATAATCCGTAAACAGCGAAAGCGTATCGGTGTGTAGCATAGCGTTTGCTTCCTTTTGGCAGCATGGAACGGAGAAAATATATTTAGCTTTTCTTTCTACGGCAAAGGCAAGCGCATAATCGGTTGCGGTGTCACAGGCATGGAGCGTGATGACCATATCCACCGGACGAACCGGATGGTAGTCCTTGACATCCATACACAAAAATTCCAGGTTTTCAAAGCCATATTTTTCGGAAAGCCGCGTGCAGTCCTCCATCACCTCGCGCTTGAGGTCAAGCCCGGTAATGTACGCCTTTTTGTGCAAAACCTGCGTGATATAATGATACACCACAAAGGTCAAATACGATTTGCCGCACCCAAAATCAACGATATGCAGCTCTTCCTTTTTTTCGTTTTTCAGTACATCGTTAAGCAGCTCCGTAAAACGGCATATCTGACGGAATTTATCGAATTTGGCGCGCAAAATGCGCCCATCCTCCCCTGCCACACCCAATTCACGGAAAACGGGCGGCAGATGGTCGGCATCAATGATATATTTTTTGGCGCGGTCGTGTGTCTGCACGACTGCATTATTTGATGTGTTACGCGAGCGATTGGTCAACAGCTTGCCCTTTTTGGAAAGCTTCGCATCGTAAAAGTATTCGTCAGTCACAAAATGTACCTGCCGATACAGCGCAGGAAACAGCTCCTGTAAATGAGTCCCCAGCGCGTCAGCCGTAAAATTTTCATGAAAGGCCTGCTGTTCGGTGAAATGCTCTGCCTGCCACGCGCCGTTTTCCAGACGGCGTAACACCGTGCGGCGATAGGGACTTGCCGCTTCGGGCGAGGAAAACGTGACCTTCGTCAGCGCACGCTCCCCCATTTCACGCAAATAGCTTTCCGCTTCGGTCATAGCCTGTTTCTCCTGTCCTTTGTTATTCTTCCGATCTCAGTATATCCAAAGCCGCCTTGAAGGCATGGGTCGCCGTAAGTGTGCGGATATACGCCCGATCCGCTCCCTTGTGTCCTCCAAGGGTCAGCTTGTGGGTTCGGACACCCTGTTCGGTCGCCACGCCCATATAAACAAGTCCCACCGGCTTTTCCGCCGTTCCTCCGCCGGGGCCGGCAATACCGGTCACCGCTACGGCGATATCCGCGCCGGACACACGTCTTGCCCCTTCCGCCATCTCACGCGCCGTCTCAGGGCTAACAGCACCGTGCGTTTCCAAGGTTTCCTCTGAAACGCCCAAAAGGCGCATTTTGGCCCCGTTGGCATAGGTCACAAAGCCGTAACCGAACACCTCGCTTGCGCCCGGCACATCCGTTAGTCTCTTTGCGATCAGCCCTCCTGTGCAGGATTCGGCAAACGCAACTGTCTTGTGCGCTTCCTGCAGCTTTTGCACAAGCACCGATTCGATGGACGGCACATCCACGCCATATACCGCCTCCCCTAACGTATCCGTGATGACCTGCACGACGGGAGCGATAAGCTCTTTCGCCTTTTCAGCGTTTTCAGCCCGTGCCGAAACACGAAGCCGTACCTCGCCATCGTTGACATACGGAGCGACAGTCGGATTTTCCGCGTTTTTCATAAGGTCATACAAGGCATTCTCCACCGACGATTCCCCCATGCCGAAAATATGCACATTGGTGGAAAGAAGAATGTGGTCACTTGCTGCCTTTAGATACGGCAGCACCTCGTGATCCAGCATAGGACGCATTTCGCGCGGCGGTCCGGGAAGCAGGATCACGGTTTTGCTTGTGTCCGAAACTGCCAACCCATCGGCTGTGCCATAATTGTTTTCAAAAATACGTGCCCCCTCCGGAATGAGCGCCTGCTTACGGTTGTTGGGGGTCATTACACGACCTCTGGCGGCAAAATAGGCTTCTAAGCGTTCGACGATCTCCGGATGCTCCACAAGAGCAAGTCCAAACAGCTCGGCGGTCACTTCCTTGGTGATGTCGTCATAGGTCGGTCCCAAGCCGCCGGTCACCACCACCAGCTCACTGCGCGAAAGTGCCAGTGTCAGCGCTTCGGTCATACGCGCGCGGTTATCGCCGCATACCGCATGATGATACACATTAAAGCCGGATTCCGAAAGTCTTTTTCCTAAATAAGCGGCATTAGTATTGACTACATCTCCTAACAGCACTTCTGTTCCGATGCAAAGGATCTCTGCGTTCATAAGATCGGAAGCACCACGCTTTCCATGCCCTCAAGGGCGCGGTCGCAAAGAGCCTGTACATCGAGCTTTGCTTCTTCCTTCAGCACCTTTTCAAGTATCGGATTGGTCACCGGATGACGCGGCGTAAAGACCGTACAGCAGTCCTCAAAGGGCTGGATGGATATCTCAAAAGTGCCGATCCTTCGTGCAGTACGGATGATCTCTTCTTTATCCAGTGCGATCAGCGGACGAAGCACCGGCAGTGTCTCAACGGCATTTTCGGTCACCGCAAGCGCCGGCATAGTCTGGCTCGCCACCTGTCCCAAGCTCTCGCCCGTGATGAGCGCCCCTGCGCCCAGACCTTTTGCGACACGCTCGGACAAGCGCATCATAAAGCGGCGCAACAGCAATGTAAAATAGTCCTCGCGGCAATTCTGCTTGATGCTTTCCTGAATTTCTGTCAAGGAGATCACACGCATATGGATCTCTCCGCAGGTGTCCTCCATCGTGGCGGCAAGCTCCATGACCTTTTCGCGTGCGCGTTCACTGGTATAGGGGAAGCTGTCAAAATGCAGCGCCTCGATGCGCACACCACGCTTGGCACACATATAGCCTGCCACCGGGCTATCGATTCCTCCCGACAACAGTAATACAGCTTTTCCGGCGCTTCCGGCTGGCATACCACCGGCACCCTGAATAAAGCCGGCATGGATATACGCCGCAAAATCGCGGATCTCCACCCGTACATCCAATTCCGGCGCATTTACATCCACCGTCAGCTCCGGACACGCTTCGAGTATTTTCCCACCGCACAGAGCCGCCAGCTCCGGCGAGGTCAACGGAAAACGCTTATCGGCACGCTTGCCGGTCACCTTGAAGGTCTTTGCGTTTCCCTTGACCCTTGCCACATAGCCGCCGATGAAGGCAAGGATGGTATCGGTATCCTTGGGCAGCTCCTCGGCCACGCACACCGACACCACGCCAAATATCTTCGCGCAGGAAGCCGCCGTTTCTTCAATATCGGATAACGCCCTCTCGTCAAGCGGCGTTATATACATAGTGGACTGTGCCGACT
>CAZAWG010000025.1:0-11474 GCA_964488785.1 uncultured Oscillospiraceae bacterium
GAACGAATACGGCGAAGGAACCTATATCATGCCGTGTGAGGGCTTGAACGGCTTTGGCTATTTGAACGCCGTGCGCGATGTCTACACCAAGGAAAAGCCGCGCAAGGACGATGTTCCGACCAAGAATCAGCTGTCGCGCTTATCCTATCTGTATCCCCAAGAGCGGCATATGCTGCGCACAGACGGCCGTTTGCCGGCTCGTATGCCGGATAAGGTGCTGCGGCAGATCCCGCTCGGCAAGGGCGAGCTTTCCGCACATTGGACACCAGAGGGCTGCGATGCACGCTATGAAAAGGGAGCGATCAAGGGCACAACCCATATCGCAGACGGAAAGCTGTATTCGGTCGGCAAGGTGTCGGTATCGCTGAAAAACGCGACACACATCCGCATTCGTGCCAAAGTCTCTGAGAACACCAAGGTCGAGGTATTCTATATCACGGCAGAGCATCCGGATTTTATACAAAGCCAGTCGTTCGGCGTTTCGTTGAAGCCGGGCGTGGAGGAAGCCATCTGCGCGATCCGTCCGATGGACGAGGAGATCATCGGTCTGCGTATCGACCCGGCCTCGGCTCCGGAGGTGGATTATGAGATCTATGGCGTTGATATCATGGTGGACACAGGGCGTCCGTTGTTTGAATTAAATGGAAAGCCGCAGCCCATCGATTCGCCGGTCCAGCTAAAGGACGGTTACACACTGCTTCCGTTCAATCCGTATCATGTGTTGGTCTACAAATTGGGACTCTACTATGAATACACCGCCTCCACCAAGAAATTAGCTTTCTATTCGAAGAATGCCAGCATCGTCTTTACGCTCGGTTCGCGCTATGCCGTCATCAACGGCGAAAACACCCTGCTCAACACGTCCATCGAGCTTTACGACGGGCTGCCGTTATTGCCGCTTGAGGTGATGTCGAAGGTGTTTGGCTTTACGTTTGATTATAAGGCTCCTAAGCTTCGTATCACGACAAAGTAGTTAACAAAGAGAGAAGGGGCTGTAGCAAAGTCATTGCTACAGCCCCTTCTTGCATTCTTGCGCATATGCAAGCCCATTATTTATTTCGCCAATGCTTTCCCATCCGAAAAAGCGTTGCCGACCCGTTCGCCCAAGGCATAATAGCCGTAATGCGCAGTATCGTAGGTAATGGGTCTTAACAGTTCTACCGAAACCTCACCATCTGAACCCAAAATGCTTTCATCGGCACTGACGTTTACGATCTTGCCCAAATACATACTCCCCTCAAGCACCTTAATGAGCGTGCATTCCAAGGTCAGGGGAAGCTCGTTGATGATCGGCGCGTTGACATATTCGCTTTTGGTGGTGGTAAAGCCGGCCTTTTTCATTTTATCCGGTTGCTTTGCTGCCGAAACGATGCCCACATAATCACAGGGCACAACGTGTGCCACATCGGCTATACTCACCGTGAAAGCACCGGTTTTTAAAAGATTATCGGTGGTGGCATGACTGCCTAAATCGATGAGTATCTCATCCATGCCGACGATGCCGCCCCAGGCGGCGTTCATGGCATTGGCTTTCCCGGCTTCATCGTAGGTCCCGATGATCATGACCGGCTGTGGAAACAGATAGGGCTTAGCACCAAAATTCTTTCTCATAATGCTTCTCTCTTTCTTAACGATACAGTTTCTTTCTTTCCTCGACCATTTTCACGAACCATTCCACCATTTGCGGGTCGGTATGCGAGAAAAAGGAGCTGTGCGCGGTGTCCAGTGCCGCAATACGGCTCATGTCCTCTGGCGAAAGCGCAAAATCGAATACGTCAAAATTTTCCTTCATGCGCTCGATATGCGTGGTCTTGGGAATGACGACCACGCCCCTTTGGATATGCCAGCGCAGCATGACCTGCGCAGCAGTCTTGTGATATGCATTACCGATCTCGATAAGGGTCGGATCGGTAAACAGCCCCTGCCGTCCTTCGCCAAAGGGTGCCCAGGCTTCCGGCTGAACGGTATATTTTTACGACCACTCCAACTGCTCATTCTGTTGGTGATAGGGGTGTATTTCGATCTGATTGACTGCCGGCACGACCTCGGCAAACGAAGCAATATCCACCATGCGGTCGGCGTAGAAATTGGAAATACCGATAGCACGTAGCTTTCCTTCTTTGTACAGATCCTCCAATGCACGGTAGGCTCCATACACGTCCGAAAAGGGCTGATGCAATAGGCACAGATCAAGATAATCGGTTCTTAGCTTTTCCATGGAATGAAGCACCGAGGCTCTTGTGCTTTCATAGCCATAATGCTCGAGCCAGACCTTGGTGGTCAAAAAGATATCCTCGCGCGGCACGCCCGATTTTTCAATGGCACTTCCAACCTCTTCCTCGTTGAAATAGCTTTGTGCGGTATCGATGGAGCGATAGCCTGTCTGCAAAGCCTCTAACACGCACCGTTCGCATTCTTCCTTGGTCACCTGATACACGCCATAGCCTAAGCTCGGCATTTTCACGCCATTGTTTAAGGTTACATATTCCATAAAGCATCCTCCTTGTTCTGTGGGACTGCCCACTTGCTTTTTCTGCCTGACTGTGCTATACTATTCTCGCAGCTTCGATCTCATTATACAACTTAAAGTAAGCTTTAAGTCAAGAGCTTCTCTTTGAAATTCAAAATTTATTTACAGGAGACAGATCATGCTTTATACCGTAGGAGAAACAGCAAAAATACTCGGCGTTGCGCCCTCCACCCTTCGTTATTACGACAAGGAAGGACTTCTTCCGTTTGTGGAACGCTCGGAGGGCGGGATACGGGTCTTTGGGGAAAAGGATTTTACCTGGTTATATTTAGTGGAATGCTTAAAGCGTTCGGGGCTTTCCATCAAAGAAATTCGGCACTATTTAGAGTTGACACGCCGGGGCGATGCGACCATCGAGGAGCGGCTTGAAATGCTTCAAAGGCAGCGTGAGCGAGTGTTGGAGCAGATGAAGGAATTGCAGAACACGCTAAGTACGTTAGACTACAAATGCTGGTACTATGAAACAGCCAAAAAAGCCGGGACGACGGCGGTTCCGCAAAATATGCGCTTAGAGGAGGTACCGGAAGAAGTGCGACCGGCGAAGGAAGCGTTGGAACGGGTTCGGGAGAGAAAAAGGGGATAAAAAGGACTTTTGCAAAAGTCCTTCGGCTTTTGTGGGGCGACCCCCATACGTGGGTTCGCCCTCTTTTTTTCGCCATATGCGACAAATAATCCACCCACTCCTGCGTTTTTTGGCGCGTTAAGGGGAGTTTCGCCCTTTGCGAAGGGCGACAAGGGCTATTCGCCCTTGACCTCGGTCGCTTTTCTTACAAAAAAGCGACCGAAAGAACTTCACTTGGGTTTTGCGACAGGTGGAAAGGACAGCTGCAATGCGTTTTGCAGCTGTCCTTATTATTTTATTCCACTTCCGTGATGGTCACATTATCCAAATAGTAGCCGGCTCCTGTATCCTCCAACGGATTGGTATAGAAGCTGAGTATATCGTCACTGCGGATATCGCTGTTTTCATCGACCGTAAAGGTGAATTCGGTATGTGTCCATTGCGGCGTGATGTATACCTGCTTAACTAAATGATCCTTGGGGCTGTTGGCCGTGTCGGAATACTGGATGTTGCAGATCAGAATGCCTCTGGCATCGCTCTTGACCTCTTCGTTCGTGCCGACCGAGGCAAGCTTGTGGTCAAGCGTTACCTTGTAGGTCGTGCCGGGTGTGAAACGAACCTTCTGCGTGGTGTAGAGCCACACCTTGTCATCGTTTTTGGGAAGAACCTTTAGGATGTGGTTACCGGCATTCTCCGGATCCTCCACGATAGCAAAGTTGCCGGCAGAGGTAAAGCCGCCCTCCGATTCCATATCGCCGTTGACTAAGGTGATGGGACCGGTCGGCTCTTCGATGATATCCTCTTCGGTCTCCACATAATCGGGATCCTCGATCAGACGGATATAATCGAGCTTCATCTCACCCACCGAGTTGAACGGGTCAAAGCGCAGCTTGGTGATACGTCCGTCCCACGCTTCGATCTTGGTCAGATCCAGCGTGAATTCCTTCCATTCGCCGCCGGTGGAGTAGCTGTCGCCGAGGAAGAGCTTGCCGGATTTGTCCTCGCTCCAGGCTCCGCTCTGCTCAGTCGCAAAGAATAACTGCATCCAGTTGGTCGCACTCTGCGAATGCTCATACTGTACGCGGATCTTCATTTCCTTGTATTTCTTCGCGATCAACGGCTTGGTGAAGGCGTTGAACATCATCGGGTCGGTTCCGCCCTTTTCCAAATTGGAAAGCACAAGATAGCCGTCCGGATGGATGTTGAGATTCATGTTACCGGAGTTCCAGCCGCCCAAATAGCCCGGCACGTTGTATTCCCATGCCGAATCCGAAATGCTGTCGTACATACCCTTGAATTCCGGCACATCGATGCGAACGCCGTCCTCCTCGGTGTAGGAATATTCATAGCCCAATGCATCCGCCATGACCTTGAACGGGAGCATCGGAATGCCATCGATCTCCGGAATGACATACG
The DNA here is from genome assembly GCA_964488785.1 of uncultured Oscillospiraceae bacterium. Classification (GTDB taxonomy): domain Bacteria; phylum Bacillota; class Clostridia; order Oscillospirales; family CAG-382; genus UMGS882. Next base: position 4,509 of record CAZAWG010000025.1, read on the forward strand.
CAAGCTTTTCAGTCTTGCCGTTTGCCGTATAGCTGTCACTGCCGACCGTGAAGGAAACGGAGGTCTTATTGCCGTTTATGGTGATGGTCTTGGTGTTCTTATCCCATTCCACAAAGGCATCGAGCTTATATTCCAGACCGAGCGTTACATCGAACGGAACGAGGATATCACCGTTATCTGCCGCCTGAGGCGCGAAATTGGTGCTGAACTTCAAGCCGTTGACCGTGAGATTTTTGGTAAGACCCACGTCCTTTTTGCCTAAGATCTCGACCCTTTGGAGAATGCATTCCTTGCCCTCGCCATCGCTCTGGATGGGGTCTACATACAGACCGGTGAGGATACCCGACCAGGACGCGTGCTTGGACACATCAAAGGTCACGGTGGAGAAGCCGTCGGAGGTAGCGGTAGCGGTCAGCCACTTGTTCTGCCCATAGGAGTTATCCTCGGAGGTTTTGAAGTACAACTCGACCACACTGCTCTGCGGCACCTTGAGGGTCACACGGATAGAAGAAACCTTGCTTGTGTTCACCTTGTTGCCGAACATTTCGAGCATAAAGCGCGGATCGTTATTCGCGCCAATGCCGCGCAGTCCCTCGTCGGTGACCTTGACATCCTTTAAATTGCTCTTGACACCAGAGCCTTCATCGCTTGCATCCACGCTAAAGAGAACTTCCTTTTCGGAGGTGCTGCTGACATAGCCCTGACGAAGCGGAATGGACAGATATGAAGGATACGAACGGTTGATACGGCGCTTTTGCGCTTCGGTGGGCGTGGCATTTAATGTCGGATCGGCTGCTTCGTCGGTATACGTCTCACGAAGCACATCTAAGTAGTCAAAGCCGCCGTTGTCCTTGCAGGGGCTTATATAGGTGCCCTCGCCGTATTCGTTCCAGGTGGAGATCATGACGGTGTTGTGCTTCCATGCCTCCAATTCCTCGGCATACTGCGGCAGGAATTCGTCCTTGACCCAGGTGTTGACGGTCTTGTAGTCCTCTATAGTCATGAGCGGGAAGCGTTCATCGTCCCAGCCGATGCTGCGGAAGCCGACCGAAACGGTCGGAACGGTAAAGGTAGCCTTATCGGCGGCCTGATAGGTGTTTGCGGTGATGTTGGTGCGTGCGCTGGAGCCGGCGGTGCCGAAATGGTAGTTATAGGAGGCTTCTATACCAAGAGAGGCTTCCTCGGCTTTGGTCAGCCCGGATGCGCAGGAGATGTATAAAATACCGTCATAGCCGACCTCGATAGCGGCTTGCTCCAGCATATCGAGAGCCTTTTTCACGTTTTCGAGCGAGCCAAGACCGGTATAGGCATTGACAAAATTGGAAAGGCCGAACATACAGACCACAGCCTGGTTGTTGATGTCCATATAGCGGTCATCCTTGAAGTAATGCTCCACGATGTACGGCACATGGTACTTTTCCCATGCCTCCAAATCGTTCGGCTTGGTGCTGTTGGCAAATTCGAGTAACAGCGCATAGCTCATATAATCGCTGTATTCGGCGTTTTTGAAGCCCTCGTGCAGATGGGTATCTAAGATGTTGCCCTTGATATAATCGTTCTTCGAGAAGGAGAACCAGCAGAACGCCTGGAAGTCGATACCGTGCTCGACCATGTATTTGATCTCCCAGTCGGCGGTCTCGGGGTTGCCCTCATCATAGTAGCCCATGAGCGGCTCATCGTAGGGAGTGATGGTCTCCCAGCCGTTCTGAATGCCCTCGGTCCACAGGGAGCATACGTTGACACCGACATTGTATTTATCCTCGCCAGCCGGCTTGACCGGTTCGGGCACATAGTCGTCATGCTTTATTTTGCGGAATACGCGGAATTCGTCCAGCTTTACATCGGCGCTTCCGGTCTGTGTGCGCACGGAAAGATTGTCGATGCTGGTGGCGCTTGCGGCAAACGGCAGCGAATCGATCCTTCGTCCGTTGAGCTTGAACAACACCTGCATGGTATCCGTATCTAATTCAAAGCGGAAATCGTACCATAGGCCATCGTAATAGTCATACACGCTCTTGCCGTTGATCCGAATATGCTTGCCATCGGTTTCCAGAGTCACGACCTCGGTCGCGCCGCCGGAGAGTGCAAGCGTGAAGCGTGTATCCTTGTTGAGAAACGCCATTGTCTCGGCAATGACCGTGCCGGAGATGGTATTGAAGGAGCGCACAGCATTACCTTCCGACGGCACGACCAGTTCGCCGTTTTTGACGAAAGAGCCGTTGTGCTTCCACCGGTAGGCAGCTTCTCCATCCTCGATGTATTTGAAATCATCGTATAAAGCGTAGTTGACGTAGGTATAGGAGGACACGACCTGGAAAGCAGCCTTGCCCTTTTCGGTCGAGCCATAGCGCAGATTCAAGACATTTGCCTGTTCGCCGGAAGCAGCAAGAGAGCCGGACGTGGTGAGGGTCTTGCCTGCGGCAATGAGCGTAGTGGTGCTACGTGCATTGTCCAAATCGACCTCGGCGCGGAGGATATACTGCGTGTTTTCCGCTTCTCCAAAGCTTGTCATGCTTCCGTCGGCACCCACATACTGCCATGCGCCGTCCTTGACCTCTAAGCGATAGATGGGCTTTCCGGCTTCGTTATTGAACGCCACATAAAAGCCCTCGGCGGTCTGAAGGTCAAATTTTGTCTCCAATTGTAGCACGCCGGTCGTGACCTTGTTAAAGGCACGGGTGAGGGTGACTTCCTCTTCCTCGCTCCGATCCTTTAAAAGCGACAGATTGATCTTATAATCGGTAGACGGAACCCCACCGCGATTATCCACGATCCAGCCGGAGGGCGTGCCGTTCTTACCGCCGCCAAGCCCCAGACTGCCGGTGTAATTCAAACGATACGCATCGTCCTCAGAGATCACGTCAAGCGTCTTGGACAGACGATTTTCCGGGAGCGCAACACGGTTGATGATGGCGGCCGCTTCGGCACGCGTGATGTTGTCCTCCGGACGGAAGTTTCCATAGGCGTCCGAGCCCATGACCACACCGGCCTTGTATAACGATAAAAGGGCAGGCTGATAGTCTCTTGCCTCGGATACGTCCGGGATGGCTTCTACCGTATTTTTAGCGGCAAAATAGCCCTCCGGCATCGCTCCCTCAAACAGAGAAGCGACCTCATAGCGCTTGGCCGGACGGTCAAAGCTGTCGAACTGCCCCTCGGCAAGAAAGCCGCCGGCGATGGCGTAGTTCACATATTTCTGATACCACTCGCCCTCTGCCTCCGGGATGGTCTTGCCGGCATACAGGGCACTGGCGCGAGCCGCCATGGTGACAGCCTCGCCGACCGTGACATTTCCTTCGGGGTCGAATAAGCTGCCGCCGATGCCGTTCATGAGTCCTAATTCATAGGTGCTTTGTACCTCACCGGCATACCATTCGTTCTCAGGCACATCGGTAAAAAGTCCGGCGGTGTACGCATTCGTTTTTTCGAATGCGGCACTTGCCGAAAATCCCAAAAGGGCTGCCAGCACGGCGGAAAGCAAAGCCTTTTTGTTCAATTTCATACAAAATACACTCCTTTTTTCTGAAAAATCAAGCATTTTACCATTTATCTTAATTGTAAACCATTGACTTTGTTTTTACAATGATATATAATACTGTAATAAAAGAATAATTGATATATCCTACTTTTTCGACGAAGGAGCGCGCTTATGAAAATCATGAACATGGGCTTGGACAAACGGGAAAAACCCCACTTTGTCACCGACCGTATGCTGCCCAAAACAGATTATTCCTTAATTGGTTTTAAATCCCCTTCGGTGGTTTTAATTGATACTTCGTATGTTACCGTAAGCAGTGGCACCTATGTTTTTTTCGATGGTCACACCCGGCAATACTATCGTCCCTTTGAGGGAAGCGAGTTTCTGCACGATTTTATCACGCTGCGCCCGGAAACGCCGGAGGAAAAACGCTTAGCCGAAGAAATTGCGGTCATGCGCCCCTTTCGTGCCGGTTCGCATGACCGTGTAGCCGAGGCCTTGCGCGATATCGATCGAGAGCAAAGAGGCTCTGAGCGGTTTAAATGGAGCGTGCTGCCGCTTTTGTGTCAGATCTTTCTGTACCGTGTACGCAGCGAACAGCTGTTACAGCAGGATGGGGAGGAGAGCCGCTTGCATTATGAGCGCTTGGGACACCTGCGTGAGGATATATATGCGCATCCGCGCGACAACTGGACAGTGGCGAGCATGAGCGCGGCGGTGCATTTGAGTCCTTCCTACTTTCAGAGCTTATACAAGCGTTTTTTTGGGGAATCCTGCATGAACGATGTGATCCATGCGCGCTTGACTCTGGCAAAGGAGCTGTTGCGGCAGACCGATTTAAGGATCGGAGACATATCCGAGGAATGCGGCTATCGGAACGTGGAGCATTTCATCCGGCAGTTTAAGGCGCAGACCGGCGTGTCACCGCGTGCTTTCCGCGAAGGACGGCTGCTCTGACAAACGAATTGTGCGGTTTCCTTATGAAAAACTGCCAAAATGTATTCTTTTTGCAGACCTTTATCGCGCATATTTGACGATTTTCCTTTTTTTCGCAAAACCTCTTGACAAATCAGGTTAGTTATGCTAAACTAACCGCAGAAGTTAGAAGAGGCTAACCTTGCGGTCGGCCTCACGATCGGAGGAATCAAGCTATGCCATTATCTCTTGCAGAACCGGGAGAGGTCAACATCATCAAACGTATCGGCGGTACACCGGAGGTCAAAAAGCATTTGGAAAACCTGGGCTTTGTGGCGGGCGGCACGGTCACGCTGATAAGCAAGCTGGGCGGCAGCGTCATTGTCAACGTCAAGGAAGCAAGGATCGCTGTCAGCGAAGAAATGGCACGCAAGATCCTGATCTGATCTATATTGGTACATTATTTTAAGGAGGATACAGTATGCGAACACTCAAAGAGGTCGGCATCGGACAGACCGTCCGTGTTGTCAAGCTTTATGGCGAGGGAGCCATCAAGCGCCGCATTATGGATATGGGTATCACCAAGGGCACCGAGATCCATGTCCGCAAGGTCGCACCCTTAGGCGATCCCGTCGAAATTTCCGTGCGCGGCTATGAGCTGTCCTTGCGCAAGGCGGATGCGGAAAATATTGAGGTGGAATAGAGCCATCCCACTGCGCCGGAAACGGCATTTCTTTTTGCACATGAGTTAGTTTTAACTAACATAAGAAAGAGAGGAATCCAACATGAGTATTCGAATTGCCCTTGCGGGAAATCCGAACTGTGGAAAGACCACATTATTCAACGCTCTGACCGGTTCGAACCAGTTTGTCGGAAACTGGCCGGGCGTTACGGTAGAGAAAAAAGAAGGTAAGCTCAAAAAGAAGGAGGGCGTGATCATCACCGACCTGCCGGGTATTTATTCGCTGTCGCCCTACACCTTAGAGGAGGTCGTAGCGCGAAACTACCTGATCGGCGAACGTCCGGACGCCATTCTAAACCTCGTAGACGGCACGAACTTAGAGCGTAACCTGTATTTGACCACCCAATTGACCGAATTAGGCATTCCGGTGGTGGTAGCCATCAACATGATGGACGTTGTGCGCAAGAACGGCGACCGCATCGACACCGCCGAGTTAGAGCGCAGACTGGGCTGCAAGCTTGTGGAAATTTCCGCGCTCAAGGGTACCGGTATCGAAAAGGCGGCCGAAGCTGCGATCGAAGCCGCCAAAAGCGGCAAGACCGTACCCATGCACACGTTTTCCGGTCCGGTCGAGCACGCGTTAGCCCACATCGAGGAAGCAGTGCTGCACGACCGCGAGAGCGAACGTCAGCGTTGGTATGCCATCAAGCTGTTTGAGCGTGACAGCAAGGTCATGGAAGCGTTGTCCATCTCCAAGGAAACGCTGGGGCACATTGAAGCCGATATCGCAGCGGCTGAGACAGAATTGGACGATGACGCCGAAAGCATCATCACCAATGAGCGCTATATTTATATTGCAGAATTGATGAAGAGCTGCTACAAGAAAAAGAACCGCGGCTCGCTTTCCACCTCCGACAAAATCGACAAGCTCGTGACCAACCGCTTCTTAGGGCTTCCGATCTTTGCCCTTGTGATGTTCCTTGTGTATTACATCTCGATGGTCACCGTCGGAACCGGCGCGACAGACTGGGCAAACGACGGTCTGTTCGGCGAGGGCTGGCACCTGTTCGGCATCGGTTCGGGCGAATACAATGAGGTCGCGGAAGAATATAGTGCAGCTTCTGCCATCGTAGACGGCTATGCCGCCTATGTGGAAGAAAACGGCGAACCGACCGACCGCTTCACCTTTGCGGTCGAGGACGAGGAAACCTTAGAGCTTTCCACCGAAACAGCAACACTGGACGAACTGGCAGAGGCGGAGCAAACACTTGCCACCATCGGCGAAGAGCCGGATCCGGCTGATTACGGTGTTTGGGTGCCGGGGATTCCGGTGCTTGTGGGGAACGGTCTGGAAGCCATCGGCTGTGCAGATTGGTTGAGCGGCCTGATCTTAGACGGTATCGTAGCCGGTGTGGGCGCGGTGCTTGGCTTTGTTCCGCAGATGCTGGTGCTGTTCCTGCTGCTTGCATTCCTGGAGGCCTGCGGCTATATGGCGCGTATCGCCTTTGTGCTTGACCGCATTTTCCGCAAATTCGGTCTGTCGGGTAAATCCTTCATTCCGATGCTCATCGGCACGGGCTGCGGTGTACCGGGCATCATGGCCTCGCGTACCATCGAAAACGACCGTGACCGCAAAATGACCATCATGACCACCACCTTTATCCCCTGCGGTGCCAAGGTACCGTTCATTTCCATGGTGGCCGGTGCGATCTTCGGCGGCTCGGCATGGGTGGCTACCTCGGCTTACTTTGTCGGTATGGCGGCGATCGTCCTTTCGGGCATCCTGTTAAAGAAAACCAAGCCCTTTGCCGGGGACCCGGCTCCGTTCGTCATGGAGCTGCCGGCATACCATCTGCCCACACTGTTAAATGTCCTTCGCAGTATGTGGGAG
>CAZAWG010000026.1:0-11323 GCA_964488785.1 uncultured Oscillospiraceae bacterium
TATGCGGAAGCCGCATATTGCTCGTTAGTGGGGGGGTGTGCGAACGGCTTTGTCTCATCAAAAAATGCAGAATTTTATCTTTTTTTACGGAATCCATCAAAAAGCAAAACACACACGCATATACTGTAAGTGCATTCCCAAGGAAATTTTGGGAATGCACCAAATAAATGTATTTGTCTGTGAGGGAGTACCATGTCTGACCCGGGTATCTGCTTTCCCTATGTTATCGATCGTCCATCCGTCTATCTGCATACACGACCGGATATCGTATCCGACGTGTGTGACGAGCTTATGTTCGGCACACACCTACAGCTCCATGCCGCAAGCGATGACACACACGCTTCTTCCGGAGAAGCCGGTACATGGAGCCGTGTCAAGACCGACTATGGCTACTGTGGGTATATACAAACGCGGTATCTGTCGGAGAAAACGCCGGAAATAGGGGAAGTGCTGTATCCTTATTATGTTGTCGCGCCGTTTTGCGATGTGTTAGCAGACAGCGTATATAAATACCGTCCCTTGTTCACTCTGCCGCGCGCCTCTGTCGTATATGCCAGACGGGAAAAGGTGGGAGCTGATCGCTTTTTTCCCATCCTTTACCGTTCTAAACGCTTTTTTGTTCCATCCGCCGCCTTGCGCCCCAAAGGACGAAACAGGCATAACGCGCAGGAGCCAGAACAGCTTCGCCGCATGATCTGCGACGATGCGTTGTCCTATTTAGGCGCCCCCTACCGCTGGGGCGGTCGTTCGCCAAGCGGTATCGATTGCTCCGGACTGTGCTTCAACGCTTATCTGCTCAATGGGCTCATGCTATGGCGCGATGCCTTCGCCGACCGGCGCTATGTACATGAGATCGATGAAAGGGAGCTTTTACCCGGCGATCTGATCTACTTTAAAGGGCATATGGGACTGTACATTGGGGATGGCGAATACGTTCATTCCTCGGCAGCCGCCGGCTGTGTCACGGTCAACAGTCTGCACAAGGGCAGCATCATCTGGCGGCGCGATTTAGCCGATAAGCTTGTCTGCTTTGCACGAAGCAACGACCTGTAGACCTTAGTCGAGATCGTAAGCACAGATGGCACCTGCCTGGGTATTGAGTACGACCTCATAGCGACCGTCCCCATCGATATCGGCAACCACCGGAGCGCTGGTGACTCCATTGTGGTTGACCGCTTCTGTTGCCGCCGGAAGCGGTGTTTTGCTTAACAGCCTTCCTTCGTAATTCAAAATATACAGGTTTCCGCGTGTCACGCCGGGAAGTGTCTGCGTTTTATCGTAGGTCGAAGCGAAAATGACTTCCTTTTTACCATCGAAGTCGATGTCTACGCAGGTCACCGGGGAAGCGTATTCATACAAAGGACTTGTGCGCTTAGTCAAGCTGTACGGAAAGGCATACGGCTCGGTTTTATTGAGGGAATAGCAGTGTACCTTTCCATCGTAGGAATTGAATAGGATCTCGGACAGTCCATCGCCGTCCAGATCGGCGATAACGGGTGTCGCACACACATTAAGGGCAAGCGAAACATCAGAGGTCGTCAAGGGCTTTCCGGTATCGACCGGCAGTGTGCTCCAATCGGCACCGAGCGCCTTGTTCTGATAGCGTGTCCGATCGGTATTCAAGAGTGCAATGGTCATATATTTGGAATCGTAGTGCCAGCCGCCGTTTTGCGAAAACTGATAGCCATCACACATAACAGCTGTGGTGACAAGCTCCGTTTTTCCATCGCCATCAACATCGCCTGAAGCAATGATCGAATGACCTAATTCTGCACGATAGCGATCTTCGCGTGTCATAGAAGACGAAAAAAGACCCCATAGACCATTTTCGCGCTTGATCTCAGCGCTGTAATTCTCATATAATGGAATATTACTCCAAACATCGTCGCCGTATACAGAAGCATTTACCTTGACCTGTGAACCGTCCACGTAAAAAGCAGAGATTGACGACAGATCAGTCGCCGCTAATATCTCCTTACGCCCATCTCCGTTCAGATCGACCAGATGGAGCCCATTCATATACATTCCCTGCACATTGCCGACAGCGCCATAGGACAATTGCGGCCAACCGGGACGAACGCTTCCATCGAAGCTGTATACATAAATGGTATTACGGGTCGAATTTGTGCCATAGCCGACAACGATCTCGACTTTACCATCGCCATCCAGATCCTCCGCCTTAAGACTTCTTGTCGGCACGCCCGGCAAGGGATTCTGGGGCCAGCCCGGCTTGAAGTAGCCGTTTTGGTCAAGCACCGATATCAGCCCGTTTCCATGGACCGTGATCACTTCCTTGCTGCCATCACCATCGATATCGATCACAACAGCATCGCACCAGGTATACCCAACACTTTTTCCGAATTCCGCAAAGGCTTCAGAACGGTCATGACCGGAATTGACCTTCCATTTTTGGCGACCCGTTGCGGCGTCCAACACCGTTATGGAATAATTAGAAAAGACGATATCAAGCTTTCCATCGCCATCCAAATCGGTCACGATCGGGGCATTATAGTAGCTTTCCTCGGTCCAGTTACTAAGCGTCCCGGCATTGCTGTATTTGAGCTTTGGCGCGGCGGCACACGCAAACGAGGAGATGGCAAGCACCGCGGTCACACATACGAGTTTTTTCAACATACACTTCATCATTTTTTCTTCCCTTCTTTAGGATCGATCCGATCAACCGATTTGCACAATACTGCTTTTCCCGATGGTTTGGTAGGTGTTTCCATTTCCCTCGCTGGAGGTTTTTAAGACGATCACCTGAATATCGTGCATATCCGGAATGCCATACAAAGTCACATGATCGATATATCCGGCGGCACTTCCGCCGGGATACCGGATGGTCCCCTTGCGGAAGCCAAACGGGATCTTGTTACGGTCGAGCTCGGTCGGGGTCGGATGCTCATAGCTGGTATAGAACAAACGAATACCATATTCCTCAACCAACTCCGGGAAATACAGATGTATCTCTCCATCCTCCCCTTCTTCAACGGTCAATGTGCCTAAAGTAGCCGGAATCGAGGACGAAAAGGAATCCAGGCTTGCGCTTGAGTCAGCATACTCGATACCCTGATTTTGCAGGATGCTTTCCGAAATGACCTTTTCCTCGACCAGACGATCCGCAAGGGTATGTCGGGACATTTTCATATTCATGTTAAGGGCTTTATAGCACATCTCGATCATAGTGCCGCGCGTCAGCTCATAGGTCCAGGTTGCAGAGGTATCTGCAAGTCCCAGCTGTACAGCAAAGGTATCCGCTTCGTCATAGGTAAAATCCCACTCTGTCTCACTATAGCCAAGCACACGTAAAAGCATGGCACAGAATTGATTGAGTGTTGCCACGTCATCGGCAGCAAAATAGGTATCGCTCACCCCATTGACAAGATAGTTTTCGTACAGATAGCCAACGTGGGCACCCGCCCAAGCTGGAACGTCCTTAAAGGGATGGGCATTTTGCTGATAAATAGCCTTATTTTCCTTGCCGAGCATACGGGTGACTGTCACGGCAAGCTGGGCGCGGGTAGCATAGCTGTCTAAATCCATGCTTTCGGCGCTGAAGGTATCGCTGTTTCCCTTTAACAGACCGAGGTCATACAGCTTTTGTGCGCTTGACAGCTGGCTTTCTGTATAAGCAAGACCGGAGACGGTCAGGGCACCTGCGACAGCAAAGGTACAGAGCAGATCTCTCAATAATCGTTTTATCATAGTCGTTGACTCCTTTACAGCATCGTGTGAAAACGAAAAAGCTCATGCAATATTATAAAACTTGCAACGCTAAAAGTCAAGTATTATTATCACGCAAATATAGACATTGGTAGATTCTCAAAAGCAAAATGTTTTAGAACTTGCGAAAGAGTCTTGCAAATTTCTAAAATTATGGTATAATGTGGCGAAGCGCCACTGCAATACTCGCGCTATATGTTTGCAAAAGCAAAATGTTTTAGAACTTGCGAAAGAGTCTTGCAAATTTCTAAAATTATGGTATAATAGAAGGAGAAGTCCTCATCAAGCAATCACAGGGACCAAGAAAGGAAGAACAGAAAAATGAAAACATTACCGGTAGGACTGCAATTATACACAGTTCGTGATGAAATGGAAAAAAGCGTACCCGAAACGTTAGCCGCTGTAAAAGAAATGGGCTACGACTATGTCGAGCCGGCCGGCTTATTCGGCTACAGCTATGCCGATTTCAAGGCAGAATTAGACAAGGCTGGACTCAAGGCGATCTGTGCGCACGTTCCGTTTGTGGAATTAAAGGGCGATACAGAGGGCGTTGTCGAGGGCTACAAGTCGCTTGGCTGTGAATGCATTGCGATCCCGTATCTTGGCGAGGGTGAACGCCCCGGTGACAAGGATTTTGACAAGGTGCTTGCCGACATTGACCGCATTGGCGCTGTTTGCGAGAGCAAGGGTGTGATCCTTGTATACCACAACCATGATTTTGAATTCATCAAGATGGCAGACGGCACATATGGTTTAGACTATATGTATGCAACCGTTCCGGCGAACCACTTACAGACCGAGCTTGACACGTGCTGGGTGAACATTGGCGGCGAAGAGCCTGCTGCCTTTATTCGCAAGTATGCAGGACGTTGCCCGGTGGTACATTTAAAGGATTTTGAGGGTGGCAAGAGCGATTCGATGTACGAGCTGATCGGCATCGATCAGAAGGCCGATACCTCTGCTTCAAATCCGTTCCGTTTCCGTCCGGTCGGCAGCGGCAAGCAGAACTTCCCGGCGATTTTAGAGGCATCGGTGGAAAGTGGCGCGAAATATGTGATTGTTGAGCAGGATCAATCCTACGAGACACCCTGCTTAGAAGCCGCACGCTCCAGCCGCGCCTACCTCAAGACCCTCGGCTGGTAGCGCGTAAGACACGCTGCAATACCCACGCTATAGGTTTGTAAAAACAAAACGTTTATAACCTCGCGCTTATGGTCTTGCAGAATCTCAAGGTGGTGAAGCACCACTGCAATTTTCGCGGCTTGGTTTAAGCGAAAAGGCAAGGCAGAAGTTAGAAGTTTGGGGATTGAAGATTGGAGTTAGGAGTTTGGAACACACGGTTCGTACAAACTCCACGAACGAGTACTGTGTGGCTTCCGCATATCATCCTACTGTAAGCTTGCAGACATAAAACCCTTTCGAAAAACACGGTTCTTGCGCCTGCTGTAGCCTAAGCCATTGGCGCCGGTTCAAATTCTCCTCGGCAATTGCTAAAATACTTTTGTTTCCGCTAAATTTTGTAAAATGCAATCTACTTGCGGTTTCATCTATATTTAGCTTTGCCGAGGATTTGAATCGTCCCCGGGAGTCGAGAGGGGCGCAGCCTATGAATGGCGCAGAAATTTGTGGCTTTACCGAACTGCTTTTGCATTTAGCATTTGGTATTCATTTAGGAGGCTTATATGAAATATTTGACCTTCAGCTACGATGACGGTGTCCGGCAGGATATCCGGCTCATCGAGATGTTCAAAAAATATGGTTTAAAAGCGACCTTCAACCTCAATTCGGGTTCTTTGGGTCATGTCGGACACATTGTTCACGATGGGTTCGATGTATGCTTTGATAAGGTTCGCCCGGACGAGGTTGGTCAGATATACGAAGGCTTCGAGGTTGCCTGTCATGGAGTCGAGCATCGCAACTTTCCCTCTTTGACAGAGGAAGAATTAGACCGCGAGGTGGTTTTGGACAAGCAAGCCTTAGAGGCGCTTAGCGGACAAACGATCCTCGGCGGTGCATATCCCTGTGGAGTATACGACACGACCATCCCGGCTCGTTTACGTGCACGGGGTATTTTCTACTGCCGCACGATAAAGGACACGCACACGTTTAGTATACCGGAGGATTTTGCTCTCTGGCATCCGACCTGTCACGACCACGATGAGCGTGCTTTGGAGCTTGCTGACCGCTTTTTAGCGCAGGAATCAGAGCAGGACAGTGTTTTCTATATTTGGGGACACGCCTTTGAATTAGACAAAAACGACTGTGACCGTTGGTATGCCATGGAAAAGCTCTGCGAAAAATTAGCCGGGCATTCCGACATTTGCTACTGCACCAACGCAGACATTTATCGCGCTTTACAAAAGAAATAAATATAGAGACAAGGAGAGGCATCATGAAGAATTTACCATTCACTTTAGATCTATCCGGGAAAACGGTCGTGATCACCGGTGGCGGCGGTGTGCTTTGCTCGGGCTTTGCCAAAACGGCGGCAGCGTGTGGTGCGAATGTTGCCATATTGGACCTGAAATTGGAAGCAGCTGAAAAGGTTGCCTCCGAGATAAAGGCTGAGGGCGGTCACGCCTTAGCGGTAGCCTGCAACGTATTGGACAAGGCGAGCATGGAGCAAGCAAAGAAGCAGATCGATGCGGCATTTGGCGTATGCGACATTCTGATCAATGGTGCCGGTGGAAACAATCCGAAGGGCTCAACGACCAAGGATTATTTAGAAGAAGCCGATTTAGAGAACGATGCAACGCTTAGCGGTATCAAGACCTTTTTTGACCTTGATCCGGAGGGCGTATCGTTTGTTTTCAATTTGAACTTTTTAGGTACGCTCATCCCGACCCAGGTCTTTGCCAAGGACATGGCAGGACGTGCCGGTGCCAGCATCATCAATGTTTCTTCCATGAACGCATTCCGTCCGCTAACACGTATCCCGGCGTATTCGGGTGCAAAGGCGGCGGTATCCAACTTTACGCAATGGTTAGCTGTACATTTTTCGAAGGTCGGCATTCGTGTGAATGCGATAGCACCCGGCTTTTTCTCGACCACGCAGAACAAGGCATTGTTGTACAACGAGGATGGCACGCTATCGGCACGCAGTGAGAAAATCCTTGCGCACACGCCGATGGGACGTTTTGGTGTGCCGGAGGACTTAGACGGGGCTTTATTATTCTTAATGAATGAGCGTGCTTCCGGCTTTGTCAACGGTGTTGTACTCCCGGTTGACGGCGGTTTCGCCGCCTACAGCGGCGTCTAACGCGGAAGCCGCGCTGCAAAACTCACGGTTAAGTTCAGACTAAAAAGGCGAAATATCCGTCCGCGAGGTTGTCAGCCCGTTTTGGCGACATAAACGCTTCCGCCAAAGCTCAAATGAAAAGGCGATGGAGAGCGCGCAAATTCACTAACGTGTACTATGCGTTTTCCACAGACTGTCCTACTATAAGCTTGCAGAAGCAAAAAGAATAAATCCGTTCCCCTTCGAGAAGTGTCGAAGCCTTCTGACTTCGCATAAGAATAAGGAATAAAAACATGAACAATACCCCTTTGATCTTGGCCTCCGGCTCCCCACGCCGCGCGGAAATATTACATAACATCGGTGCTTCCTTTGAGGTCTATGTCACCCATGCGGATGAAACGGTCGTCGAACCGCTTTCGCCGGATGCACTGGTTTGTGAGCTGTCGCGCCGTAAGGCGAAGGAAGCGGCGCAGACCTATGGAAGCACGCCTCTGATCTTAGCCGCCGACACAATCGTCGCCTTAGATGCGCGTATCATGGGAAAGCCGGCAAACGATGAGCAAGCCTTTGAAATGCTGTCCGCTCTTTCCGGACGGGTGCATTCGGTATATACCGGCTTCACCCTGGCAAGAGGGGAGGCTGTCCTTTCGCAGGCAGTCAAGACCGATGTGGAGTTTTACCCATTATCGCCCGATTTGATATACCGGTATATAAAATCCGGTGAGCCGCGCGACAAAGCCGGAGCCTATGGCATACAGGGACGCGGTTCGGCGTTTATAAAAGGTATACAGGGCGATTATTTCAATGTTATGGGCCTGCCGATCGCCTCGGTGGTCCAAACAGCAAAGCAACATTTTTCGGTGGATATTCTCGGCTTTTAAGTGAGAGCCACCTACAAACGGCGCAAATAGAGAAACCGCCGAAGAAAGCGAGTGACACGTAGTGTACAAAAACTACAAAAAAAATTATCCTCATTATGAGGTATCCCCCATTCGAGATTTCAAGGAAGCCTTAGAAGCATCGATCCGAAATTGCAACGGACGTCCGGCATTCCGCTATAAGAGCGGCAAGGATATCATCGATGTCAGCTATGAGCAGTTTTACAAGGATACAAAGGCTTTAGGAACCGCTATTACCGCATTAGGCTGCGGAAAGAGCCATGTTGCCGTGATCGGCCCCAACAGCTACAAATGGGTCGAGGTCTATCTGACCATGCTCAACTCCGAAGGCGTTTTCGTGCCGGTAGACAAAGAGCTTCCCTTCGAGGAGATCATGCGCGTCATCAACGACAGTGATACGGAAATGTTCTTCTATGCCGGTTTTTATGCGGAGAATGTACGTAAAAACCGCGAAAATATGCCGGGTGTCAAGTATTTTGTTAATCTCGATGCCAAAGAGGACGATGGAGAATTTTTGTCCTTCGACCGTCTTTACAACAAGGGACTGGAGCTTTTGGAAGCCGGAAACACCGATTACACCTCCATGACCCCCGATCCGGCCGCCATGAAAATGATCGTCTATACCTCCGGCACGACCGGACGCGCCAAGGGCGTTATGCTCTCGCTTTCCAACCTCGTCAACTGCGTGGTACACGGCTTGGAGGTCTCGACGGTATACGATGTCTGCCTGTCGGTGCTTCCGTTTCATCATACCTATGAATCGGTCTGCGGATTACTGGTTTCGCTCAAAGCGGCATCCACCATCTGTATCAACGAAAGTCTGCGCACAGTAACCTCCAACCTAAAGACCTTCCAGCCGACCTATATCATGCTGGTGCCGCTGTTTGTGGAATCCTTCTATAAAAAGATCTGGGCAACGGTAGAGGATCAGGGCAAAGCCAAAATGCTGCGCAAAATGATCAAGGTCAGCAATGCGCTGTTAAAAGTGGGCATTGATATGCGCCGCGTTTTCTTCAAATCCATCCATGAAGTGTTTGGCGGCAGACTCGTCAAGATGGTCTGCGGCGGCGCACCGCTTCGTCAGGAATTAGGTGAATTCTTCGATTCCATCGGTGTCACCCTCATCAACGGCTATGGCATCACCGAATGCTCTCCGTTAGTGGCGGCAAATCGCGATTATTACTACAATTATGCTTCAGTCGGCAATCCCCTGCCCTGTCTGGAAATGAAGATCTTCGAACCGAACGCGGATAATGAAGGCGAGATCTGTGTCAAGGGTGCTACCGTCATGTTAGGCTACTACAAGCAGCCCGAAACAACCGCCGAGGTGCTTGAAAAGGATGGCTGGTTCCATACCGGCGACTTTGGCAAGATCGGCGAGGATGGACGTCTATATATTACCGGACGTAAGAAGAACATGATCGTTCTGCGCAACGGCAAAAACATTTATCCGGAAGAAATCGAGGAATACATCGGCGGTATTTCGGATGTCAGCGAGGTGATCGTGTCGGCACTTCGGGATGAGGCCGGTGAGGAGATCGGTCTTTCGGCTGAAATTTATCCGAATGAGGAGTTAGTCAAGTCCAAGAGCGAGGAAGAATTATACACCCTCTTAAAGGCAGCCGTTGAAAAGCTGAATGACGGTCTTCCGTCCTACAAGCACGTGACCAAGGTGATCGTGCGCACGACCCCGTTTGAAAAGACGACCTCCGGAAAAATCCGCCGCAAATACAATTAAAGCTTGCCCTTTTCCGAAAGCACCGGAACGGCAACGCCTTCATACACTATAAGCGGATGAAGTGGGAGCAGATGGCCTATCCACAAGTCCGCTTATGCTGTTATGAAGGGAGAACGCCATGGAGCTTCTTTTATATCTACAGGCCGTGCTCGGGGTATTTGCCTGTATCGGACTTTACCTTACGGTACGCATTCTTCTGGATGCGATCGTAAAACACAAAAGCGGTGTGCGACTCATCGTATACATAGAATCGTGTACCGGCGACCCGGAATATGCTGTGCGCTTTGCAGAAAGCCGCTTCGTGCATGGCGAATACGCCGGTTTCTTTTCGCGGGTAGCGGTATCGCATACACTCATATTGACACAGGAACAAAAGCGACAGCTCCAAGCAGAATACCCGGAGCTTTTGTATCCTGCCGAACTAACCTTTTCCCCGGAACGGAGATGAACGCATGGCAGAGCCTGTCAAAAAAGCGGAAAATACCAACAACACACAGACCACCGTCAAAGGTATTATCGAGGACGTTGTATTTCAAAACGCCGATAACGGGTATACCATCTGCGTGATCGATGCGGATGGGGAGCCGATCACGCTTGTCGGCGTGATACCAGCGGCGTGCGAGGGAGAAATGATCAGTGCCATGGGCGAATGGGTCAACCATCCGACCTATGGTAAGCAGTTTTCCGTGACCTCCTACAGCAAGGAAATGCCGGCAACCTCGGCAGCCATCCTCACCTATCTGTCCTCCGGAGCCGTTAAGGGCATCGGACCGGTCACAGCCAAACGGATTGTCGATCTGTATGGGGAGGATTCCTTAAACGTTATCGAGGAGCATCCCGAATGGTTAGCCGATATCAAAGGCATTTCCCCAAAAAAAGCCGCCGAGATCGCCGAAAGCTTTAAAAATCAGTATGGAATGCGGCAGGTGATGCTGTATTTTCAGGGAATGCTGACACCTAACCTTGCACTCAAGGTCTACAGGCAGTGGGGCAATGCCGCCATCGATATCCTGCGGAGCAACCCCTATCTTTTATGCGACGAGATCGATGGCGTTGGTTTTGAACGCGCCGATACGCTTGCCAAATCGCTCGGCTTTGAAAACGAGGACGAGGATCGTGTCATTGCCGGGATCAAATATGTGCTGTACAACGAGCTGAATCGCAGTGGAAACTGCTATCTGCCGTTAGAGCTGCTTTTGCGCCGTGCCTCGGAGATTTTGGGAGTGTCCGAAGAATTAGCTAAGGAATGCACCGTTATTCTCACCCATCGCGGCGAGGTGATCGCTGTGAAATACGGTGAAGTGACTGCAATCTACTTGGAAAACGTGTACCGAACCGAAAAATACTGCGCGGAAAAGCTCAAGCTTTTGTGTGATACCAAGATCGATATTCCCCTGTTGGATGCCGATGCGGAAATTGCAAAGGTCGAAAAGGATACCGGTATACAATTCGCCCCCTTCCAGGCCGATGCCATTCGTTTTTCTACCAGTGAAGGCGTGGTGATCGTCACCGGTGGACCGGGAACCGGTAAAACCACCGTGATACGCGCCATTATCCGGATGTTTGCACGGTTAGACATCAAGGTGTGCCTTGCGGCTCCGACCGGGCGCGCCGCCAAACGCATGACGGCGGCGACCGATATGCCGGCGAAAACCATCCACAGGCTATTGGAATGTGAATATGGCGCAGATGACAAATTGTCATTTCAGCGCAATGAGGATAATC
>CAZAWG010000027.1:0-11274 GCA_964488785.1 uncultured Oscillospiraceae bacterium
TAATTCGTGAGATTTTGAAGCTTGGGGCTTTATAAACTCATAGCGCGAGTATTGCAGCGCGGCTTCCGCGCTATTATATCATATTTTTGGAAATTTGCAAGACTAATTCGTGAGATTTTGAAGCTTGGGGCTTTATAAACTCATAGCGCGAGTATTGCGGCGCGGCTTCCGCGCTGCAATACCGTTTTTTTGACAAAATTGAAAATTCTATTTATAAAGTTCTAAAATATAATTGTAAACTTCGACAACATAGATTTCTATTGGCGTACGCTTGATATCAAAGGAAAAGACCTTGCGTATTGCGGTATTACACTGGTTCCGCCTATGTCAATACTGCCTTTTTTGATGTTATAGAAAATGTTTCAGAACTATCTGACCTCAAGGAACTATCAGAAAAAGCTCTGAAAGAAAACAAATGGATGCTTCATTTGGGTCTATGAGAGGTCAGCAGATCAGAAAAACCCTTGCCGTAAGCCTTTCAAAAACGACTTACGGCAAGGGTTTTGGCGTCCCCGAGAAGATTCGAACTTCCGACCCCACGCTTAGGAGGCGTGTGCTCTATCCTACTGAGCTACGGAGACAGGAGCGTAGTGCAAAGGAGATCATCCTCTACTATTATAACTATTTTTGCACATTTGTCAAGTCTTTTCGGCACGACTGTTTGAAAAGCAGACGGAAATTGGTCATACTGCACAAAATTTCCGGCTCTTTTTTTATGCCATACACAAAAAATTTACTTGCATTTGCTTAAAATGGATGTTATAATAAAGTGTGCTTGTATAGACACAAACGAAAGTGAGGATACATATATGAAGAAATTTGGAAAGCTGTTAGCGACTGTTCTATGTGCCGCTTTACTTGTGAATACCGCCGCTCCGCTTTGTTTTGCCGAATCCACAATCCCAGTGGATGTTTCCGATCTCTTTAAGCCGGGTGCCGAAGCCGGAGAAGATTCAGAAACCGGCAAGGACGATGAAAAAAACGATGAATCCGATAAGGATGATGACAATACGGATGAATCCGGAAAAGACGACGGTAAGACCGATACATCGGACAAGGACGACGGTAAGACCGATTCGTCTGACAAGGACGATACAGACGATTCCGGCTCCTCGACCGGCACAAGCCCCTCCCGTCCTTCGTCCAAGCCGCGCCCCAGCACAGGAAATTCCGGTAATTCCGGCAATTCCGGCAGTACGACCGAAAAAGAGGATTCTTCCACAGAAACAGACGACAAGACCGAGGATAAAACGGAAACCGGAACGGACGAAAAAACAGACGATACAGCCAAGACCGATGAAGCAAAGCCCACAGAGGACGAAAAGACTCCCACGGAACCGATCGTATATCCCGAATTTTCTGATGTTACGGAAGGCGACTGGTTCTACAACGATGTTCGCGAGCTTGCCGGTATGGGCGTTATCAATGGGTATCCCGGCGATATCTTTCTGCCGGAGGGAAATGTGACCCGTGCGGAATTCATCAAGCTGATCGTGACCCTTTTGTGTGAGGATCAATTCGAAACGGATGGCTATGTCTTTTCCGATGTAGCACCGGATCAGTGGTATGCCAAATACGTGTCCACCGCCTTTGTGTATGGCTTCATTGTGCATGATGATTACGGCGATACCTTTGAACCGGATGAGCCGATCACGCGCCGTGAGGTTGCTAAGATCCTCATCAACTCCATGAATAAATCGCAGTATGCCGATTATTTTAAGAGCTTGAGCCGCTTGATTGGCAACTATCAGACCCCATATGCGGATACGGCCGACCCCAACATCGTCTCCCTGTACGCCATGTGCATCATGCAGGGAAGCATCGATGATGCGACCGGCGACCGGTTATTCCATCCGGATACGAACATCTCCCGCGCGGAAACGGCGGCAGTAATCCTTCGTGTCTACAAATGGATGAGCGACAGTGTAGCGTATGTTGAGCAGTTCAAGAAGGATAATCCGAATGCTGAGGATTTGAAGCTTCTGTATTTGCCGACAACGGCTTCCGAATTTTATAACGAATTCAGAAATGCTTGGGAAAACTCCCAAGCATTTCTAACATATACCTATCCTTTTTCGGCGTATGGAGCCGAAATGGAGTTGTTGCGTGAGCAATGCTACAGCGGCTTCATTCTGGCGGCAGAGCATCATCCGGAATGGGGCACACACGTGTTGACCGAGCCTTCTGCCGCAGAAAGCGAACAGGGCGGTGTGCTGCGGTTGGATTTTACTTCCTCCGAGAAAGCCTTTACCTATGAGGAGCTTTGTGCGCTTCGTACAGGTGCAAAGGGCCTTGCCGAGGAAACAGCACCGCGTATCGCCAAAGGCTTGACACATCCGCTTGAAATCGCCGATGCCGTCCACGACTACCTTGTTGAACACGTTTCCTATGATGAGAGCTTTTCGCCGAAGGGCTATATGGCCTATGGGGCTCTGGCAGAGGGACGTGCCGTGTGTCAGGGCTACAGCGGCGCGTTCAATCTGTTGTGTGAGGCCTTGGGCGTTCAGTCGCTTGCGGTTGCGAATCGTACCCATATGTGGAATGTGGTTTTGGTGGATGGTATGCTGTATCATTACGATGCGACCTATGACGATGATCTTTCGGCAGAAATATACAAGGGCATTCCGGAAAATGAATTTCGAAACGATGACCGACATCCAGCCTATACACTTCCCTCGCCGTCCCTATTTGCCGCTTAACCGGCACCGATCAGAAAGGAATATATCATGCTCTACTTTGATAATGCCGCTACCACCCGTGTCCGTCCTTCGATTGCCGAAAAGGCACTGTATTATATGACCGAGCTGTATGCCAACCCATCCTCTGCCCACGCCTTTGGCTTCGAAGCGGAAAAAGCCCTGCGCACGGCGCGTTCACAGCTTCTTTCGGCACTCGGCTTTTCTGCTTCCGAGGGCACGCTGCTTTTTACTTCCGGCGGAACAGAAGCCGATAATCTGGCACTGCGCGGTGTGGCTCACGCGCGCGCACGCCGGGGAAAGCATATCGTTCTCTCAAATTCCGAGCATCCGGCGGTGGAGAACACCGCCCACGCTTTAGAGCAAGAGGGCTTTTCCGTGTCGCGCCTATCGACTACGAATGGCGTGTTGGATGAAGAGGAAATACGCGCGACTCTACGTCCGGATACCATCCTCGTTTCCTGTATGGCGGTCAACAACGAAACCGGCGCGGTATACGACATCGACACGCTGGCTCGTCTGACACACGCACTTTGTCCCCATGCCGCGTTTCATACCGATGCCGTACAGGGCTTCACCAAAATTCCGTCAAGCACCTGGAAGCACGCCGATCTTGTCAGTGTCAGTTCCCATAAAATTCATGCTCCCAAGGGGGCAGGCGCCTTGTTTTTGCGCAAAGGCATTCGTCTTGTTCCCATGCAGACCGGTGGCGGTCAGGAGGGGGATATCCGTCCCGGAACCGAGGCACTGCCGACGATCTGCGCGTTTGGTGCCGCCGCCGAAGAAGCCATGAAGGGCTTTTCGGAGGAAACAGCGACCGTTGCCACATTAAATGCCTATCTTCGCACACGTCTGTCGGAAATCGAGGGCATTATCCTCAATACCGGGACACGTTCGGTTTCGCCGCATATACTGAGTATAGCCGTACCCGGTCTGCGAAGCGAGATCATGCTCCGTTTTCTGTCCGCAAGGCAGATCTATGTGTCTGCCGGCTCGGCCTGCTCCTCCAAGCACGCCGACAACCGTGTGCTTTCTGCCTTTGGCTTGTCCGATGCGCTTGCGGATAGCACGCTCCGACTCAGCTTTTCAGAAGAAAACACACGCGAAGAAGCAGATACCTTTATTGCCGCTCTGACCGAGGGCATGAAAACGCTCATACATACCGGCGCATAAGCAGTTGGTGTACGGCACTCAAATACACCGATCTCTGTATCGGTCCAAAGGAGAAAGACCGTATGCCTAACAGACAGAAATACTCTCTCTTTTCAAAGGAAACAGCCCTCATTCACGGATACAGCGGAAGCGATCCGGGGTTTGGTGCTGTTTCCTTTCCCATTTATCAGACGACCACCTACCGCAAGCCCTCTCTGAAAGAGGATATTCCTTATTCCTATACGCGCACGTCCAATCCTACGCGTGAGGAATTAGAAAACACCATCGCGCTTGTGGAGGAAGGCTGTGCCGGGTTTGCCTTTTCGACAGGACTTGCGGCTGTATTAGCTGTTTTTTCGCTCGTCAAGGGCGGCGAACACATTCTGGTTTCGGAGGATATTTAAGGTGGAACCTATCGCCTGATCGAAGAATGCTTACGTCCGCACGGCGTTTTGGTTGACTACGCTGATTTTTCAAGACCGGAAACGCTTGCGGAACGTATCCGTCCGAATACGCGTATGCTGTATGCCGAAACGCCCACCAATCCCATGATGAAGGTGGTGGATATTGCTTCGGTCGCCGCCATCGCGCACGCGCATGGTGCATCGCTTGTCATTGACAACACCTTTCTGACGCCGCTGTTTCAACAGCCTCTGACCCTTGGCGCGGATATCGTATTGCACAGCGCGACTAAATTCTTAGCCGGGCATCATGATACCATGGCCGGACTTGTGGTCACGAAGCACAAAGCAGATGCCGAACGGCTGGCACTTCTACAACGAACACAAGGCACGGGTCTGGCACCATTTGACAGCTTTCTCGTGCTTCGCGGCATGAAAACCTTAGCCCTTCGCATGAAGCGGCATGAGGAAAACGCTATCCGGGTCGCCGCATGGTTAAAAGAGCATCCAAAGGTGGAAAAGGTGCATTTTATCGGACTTCCGGAGCATCCATCGTATGAAGTGACTAAGAAGCAATGCTCCGGCTTTGGTGGGATGCTCTCGTTCGTGCTTCGTGATAAGGCGTATGTGGAACGCCTTTTGGAAGGAACACAGCTCATTTATCTTGCCGAGAGCCTTGGCGGCGTTTCCTCCCTGCTCACCCATCCCATGACTCAGACGCATGCCTCCATCCCGGCAGTTATCCGGGAAAAATTAGGCATAAACGAAAGATTGGTTCGTCTGTCGGTGGGCATTGAGCCGGCTGAGGATATCGTGCGCGATCTGGAAAGCGTATTGGGGGAGAATACACAATGAAGCTTCATTTCACCAAAATGCAGGCGCTTGGAAACGATTATATTTACATGGATACCCTGACGCAGGCTCTTCCTCAGCCGGAAAGCCTTGCCAAACGCCTGTGTGACCGTCATTTTGGCATTGGCGCGGATGGTCTTATTTTAGTCGGAGACTCGGAAAAAGCCGATTTTTGTATGCGTGTATTCGACCCGGATGGGACCGAAGCGCAGATGTGCGGCAATGGGCTTCGCAGTGTGGCAAAATATGTATATGACAAGGGATTTACGAAAAAAAGCGCCTTTACGGTCGAAACGCAGGGTGGCCTTCGACAGGTGTATCTAAGCATAGAACAGGGGAAGGTTCGAACGGTCACCGCCGATGTGGGATGTCCGCATTTTGAGCCGGAGAGTATCCCACTAAATGCTTCTGCACCATATATCGAAAAACCGATACGTGTGCAAGGGTATTTATTTTATCTGACGGCGCTGTCGCTTGGCAATCCGCACGGCGTTTGCTTTTTAGAGCCGGAGGTCGATTTGGAAGCCTTTGATCTGCCGCGCTTTGGTTCTCTTTTGGAAAACCATACCCTGTTTCCGGAACGCGCCAATATTGAATTCTGCAAGGTGGTAGACGCGCAAACGCTGTCCATGCGCTCTTGGGAACGTGGGACCGGCGAAACACTTTCCTGCGCCACCGGTTGTGCCGCCAGCGCCGTGGTGGGGCACCTGAGTGGGCGGTGCGGCAGACGTGTGCGCGTTTTGCAGCGTGGGGGGACTATGGACATTGAGTGGAAGGAGAATGACCATTTAGTCATGACCGCGCCAACGGTCACCGTGTTTGAAGGAAGCTTTGAGGAAAAGGAGGAGAGCGAATGAAACTATCGGAGGTATATGCGCTTTTGGAAAAGGACTGTGTCTGTGCGCCGTCACTTGCATGGGCACAAGAAAGAGAAACCGAAATCACGGATATATGCTACGATTCGCGCCATGCGTGTCCGGGCTGTGTTTTTGTTGCACTGGAGGGGGCACGATTGGATGGACACACCTTTATTCCCGAAGCCGTGCAAAAGGGAGCGGTCGCGGTGGTCTGTGAGGACGAAAACGCCGCCGCGCAGTATGGGACACGGTTTTCACACCTTCCGATGTTCTGCCCGGAAAACGCTCGACGAACGCTTGCACGCCTTTCAGCGGCTTTTTTCGGCTATCCGGCGCAAAAACTGACACTCATCGGGCTGACCGGTACAAAAGGAAAGACCGGAACACTGACCATGCTTGCCGAAATGTTTAAAAAAAGCGATATCTCCTGTGGAAGGATCGGCACCAATGGGATCGAGTATGGAAGCGTTCATGAGGACAGCGACAATTCCACGCCGGAAAGCTATGAGCTTCATCGCGTCTTTGCCGACATGGTCGCTCAAGGACTGCGTTATTGCCTTTTGGAGGTCACGTCCCAGGCACTCCTTCAAGAACGCGTTTATGGCCTGACCTTTGATACAGCGGTTTTCACCAATCTTTCGCCCGACCATATCGGAAAAGGAGAACACCGTGATTTTGAGGAATACCGTGCCTGCAAGGGAAAGCTTTTTACAATGTGCAGAACGGCGCTTGTCAACGCGGATGATGCGCACACCCCCTATTTCCGTGCCATTCTCGAAGCGCACCAGGTTCCCTACAAAACCTATTCGACACAGGATAAAAGCGCCGATTTTTACGGCTCAGATGCGTGCTTCTCTCTTCAAAATTCCCGTATGCAGACCACATACACGCTTGCCGAAAGGAAGGGAGCAACGCGGCGCATATCGGTGGCGGTGCCGGGAAAGTTTGCCATATACAATTCGCTGTGTGCAGTCGGTCTTGCGCGCGGCTATGGGCTTTGCTATGATGCCCTCGAGGAGGCCTTGAAGAATGTGCGCATATGGGGACGCACCGAGCCGGTGGAGCATCCCAAATGCCCTTTTCCGGTGCTGATTGATTATGCGCACAATGCTGTATCGCTTGAAGCGCTGTTTGAAGCCGTCAAGGTCTATCATCCGGAGCGGATCTTCTGCGTATTCGGCTGTGGCGGGAACCGTTCGCGCCTGCGGCGTTTTGCCATGGGCGAGATCGCCGGCAAAAATGCCACGTTATCCATCATCACCTCTGACAATCCGCGCTACGAGGAGCCGGAGAGCATTATGGCGGATATTTTGACCGGCGTAACGCGCACAAAGGGGAAATACCGGTTGATACGAGAGCGTGCGGCGGCCATTGAATATGCCTTAGGGCAGGCAAAGAAAGGGGATATGGTCTTGCTTGTCGGCAAGGGACAGCAGACCTACGAGGAGATACGCGGCGTAAAATACCCATTCGATGAGCGAAAGATCGTCAAGGCCTATTTCGACAGGCTGTAATGCTTATCGTGGCACACAAGAGAACGCTATGGAATATACTGTAGCGACGGTTGTTATACACGTAAAACAAAAAACCTTTTTTATGTGCGCATAACGGCGTCACTTTCCGTCCAGAATAAAGATGTCAAAAGAAAAAGGAACAGCAAACATAAAACAGCGGAGAGTGAAGAAAGTGAACGTCAGAAGAGGAGATATTTATTACGCCGATCTCAGTCCCGTAGTCGGCTCGGAGCAAGGCGGTCTGCGACCGGTACTTATCGTACAGAACGATGTCGGAAACCGCTATAGTCCCACGGTCATTGCTGCCGCCATCACCAGCAAGACCTCCAAAAGCAAGCTTCCTACCCACATCGAGGTTTTTGCCGACCGCTGCGGGCTTGCCAAGGATTCGGTCATTCTTTTAGAGCAGATACGCACGTTAGACAAAACGCGCCTAAAGGAAAAAATGGGGCATTTGGATGAGACGGTCATGAACCGTGTCAACAATGCCATCACGGTCAGCTTTGGCTTAGGGCTTGAAGGCTCTGAAAATGGTCAATTTATCGGCTGAATTCGTATTGGGGGCTGTAGCATTTTTGCTGCAGCCCTTTAGACTGTTGCAAAAGTTCTTCGGCTTTTGCGCCATTATAACACAATTCTTGAATTATACAAGAGTGAAATCGCGCGTTGTAAAAACTTTTTCGCCGTCATTTAGGAGAGGAAGGACTTTGGATGAAATTTCAAAAGAAGAATCGCCGAAGAACACATCGTGTACCCCACAGATATGATCACCATACGCTGTATCAATAAAAAAACAGCCACCCATCGCTCGATGAGTGGCTATCGTCATTCTTGATTTTGCTTTACCAGTTCAATTCCTGCAAAATACCCTTTAAGTTGGCAAGTCCGCGTGCAACACCGGCAAAGCAGTCCTCGCGTCCTTCGTATTCCACCGTTAAGTAGCCGTTATAACCGGCTCTCTTTAAGATGGAAAGGTTGCGCTTGATCGGAATATCTCCCTCTCCGACCACCACGCCGGCAAAATATTTGCCACCGCGGGTCTGCGCCTGGCAGGGACCCACCGGTTGATTACGAACCATCATATCCTTAACATGGGCATGGATGGCATACGGTGCCACGCGCGACACAGCAAGGGATGTATCCTCGTCCGCACAGATGAAGTTGCCGATATCCACCAGAAGTCCATAGTTATCGTGTGCTACCGCATTGAACAACCGCTCCACACGGTCGCTGTCTTGGGCAATATAGCCATGGTTTTCGGTACAGGTGCGAATTCCTAATGTTTCAGCATATTCCGTGACCTTACGAGCACTTTCCGCAATATACGGAAGCATTCCGTCAAAGCTGCGGGACGGCCCCTTTTGACCGAGTGTATAGCAGACATCGTGACGCATGACCTTTACGCCAAGGAGCGCTGCCACATCGACCTGCCCTTTCAAACGCTCGACCTCTGCCTCACGTGCTTCGGCAGAGTCATGATAAAGGTTCGCGCCGATGGTGTAAGAGACTAATTCTATGCCCAGACGATCGGCTTCGGCACGAATGGCACGAGCGTTTTCCTTTTGCTTTTCCAAGTTGCCTGCGCCATCGATATCGGTGAATTCCACGCCGTCAAAGCCCATTTCCTTAGCTTTGGCTACGCAGTCGAATTGTGTCATTTTTCCGGCAGTGATCGCCTGATGGAACGAATAGGATGTGACCGCAATTTTCATATGAATTCCTCTTTCTTACTTAATAATAACTTCGTGTCCGGTTCGTCCGGATTCATAAATAGCATCGAGAATCTTCATAACCATGATACCGTCCTCTGCTTTAGCGCGGCATTCGGTGCCATTGGCCACACAATCCACAAAGTGTGCCATTTCAGCAACAAAGCTGTCCTCGGAATCCTTATAATTGGCTGTGTGAACATTCACATCGGCAAGAAAATCGTTGCATTCGGTATACAGCTTCACGCCGCTCGACAGATCCATTCCGCCCTTTGTGCCGTACAGCTGACGCTTGGCCTGATCTTCGCCATTGAAGCTGTAGGCCGTCTCCAAAAGCGTGGTCGCGCCGTTATCATAGCGAATGAGGGCGCTGGCGAAATCCTCGACCGTGCAGGGGTCGTCCGGCTTGGCATCGCGCGGGATCCAGCCCACATTGGTCTTTAAGTAATCGCGCTTGCCGAGCTTGGTCTGCACGGTAGCAAATACGCTCACCGGCTTAGGACTGCCCATCAGGTAGCGTGTCAGATCGATGACATGAACGCCCAGGTCAATGACCGGACCGCCGCCGCTGCGCGCCTTATCCGCAAACCAGCCGCCGGGGTTTCCATGACGGCGCACATACTGCGCTCTGGAATAATAGATATCGCCTAAATAACCGTTATCGATGAAGTCCTTGGCGATTTTAGCATCGTTCGAAAAACGAAGCACAAAGCCGATCATGAGAAGCTTGCCATTACGGTCGGCGGCCTCCTTCATAGCGATTGCCTGCTCGGTATTATACGCCATCGGCTTTTCGCAAAGCACATGAAGTCCGGCATTCAACGCCTTGATGGCACACTCGGCATGGTTGCAGTTCCAAACGCAAACGTCAGCTGCATCCAATTCCGCGCCACAGTCGGCAAGCATACTGTCCACATCGTTGTAGCAACGGGTAATGCCGAATCTTTCGCCGGTTTCCTTGAGTCTGTCGGGGTTGATATCACAGATCGCGTAGATTTCCGCATTCGGCACACGCTTATACGCATCCAGATGTGCGCCGGCAATGTTGCCTGCGCCGATCATAGCGATTTTAACTTTTTTCGACATAGCAAACACTCCTTTATCTTAGTTCTCAGCAATAACCTTTTTCAGGAAGTCATACGCAATGCCGATATCCTTTTCGGGAGTATCGCCGGCTTCGCGCTCGATGGTCAAGAAGCCCTTGTAGCCGATCTCTTCCAAAGCCTTCAAATAAGCCGGGAAATCCACGCTTCCGGTTCCAAGCGGCACCTCTTCATAGAAGCGAACGCCGTTGAATTCCTCCGGAACGGGATGCACGATGCCATAAATGATCTCCGGGTCGCCAACGACCAAACGGTTACCATCCTTTGCATGGGTATGAACGATGTACTTCTTCAAGCGATGTACAGCCTTGACCGGGTCATCACCGGTGACCATACGAAGGTTGGCCGGGTCGAGGTTGACCGAAACGCCGGTGGAATTGAGGCTGTCTAAGAAGTCGCCTAAAACCTCCGAGGTTTCCGGACCGGTCTCGATAGCAAAATGAGCGCCCATGCTGTCGGCAAAGCGAGCCAGCTCACCGCAGGCTTCCTGCATGATCTTGTAGCGGTCATGGTTCTTATCGGTCGGCACGACACCGATATGGGTAGTGATCACGGTCGTGTCAAGATCGAGCGCTAATTCAACAATGCGCTTGGACTTTTCGATAAGCTCCGGATTCAGCTCCTTGTTGCCAAAGCCATGACCCAGATCGCCGCACAAAGCGGAGAAAACAAGCCCGGCCTCCTTGACCTCGGCAAGGAGTGCCTTACGGTCGGAAGCGGAAAGGTTTTCGGGAGAATTCTGCCCCTGGGTCGCATACATTTGAATGCCGTTGGCGCCAATGGCGGCTGCCTTCTTAATAGCGGTGCTGCGGTCTGTCCGGAAGGACTCCAAAATTACGCCAATAGGAAAAGAATACATAGTGTGTTCCTCACTTTCATTTATTTATACCATTTTTTTATGAAACTCAGAAAAAACGGTTGATTTTCCTTCAAGCTTATTGTATAATAAATACAGAAAAAATGCAAGGTCTTTTCTTGACTTTTTTTAAC
>CAZAWG010000028.1:0-11243 GCA_964488785.1 uncultured Oscillospiraceae bacterium
GTGTGGTGGGCTGTCGGATCATCGATTCGCCGCGTGAACGACTGGTCGCCATGCTCACCAACAGCTTCGTTCCGTGTAACGGTCGTTTTCCGCTGTTTGTAACGCTGCTATCGCTGTTTTTCTTTGCCGGGAGTCCTTGGCACACACTGGGAACGGCGGCTGCTTTGACCGGCTTTATTCTTCTCGGCGTGGCGGCAACCCTTTTCGCTTCTTATTTGTTAACCGGAACACTGCTAAAGGGCGAAGCATCTGCCTTTACCCTCGAATTGCCGCCCTATCGTATGCCGCAGGTTGGCAAGGTGCTGGTGCGCTCTTTTTTGGACAGAACGCTGTTTGTGTTAGGGCGTGCGGTACTCAGCGCCGCCCCGGCCGGAATCCTCATTTGGCTGCTTGGAGCCGTAAGCCTGGGAGATGTGACACTGCTTGGTCATCTGACCGCGTTTTTCGATCCATTTGCCCATGTGTTTGGCATGGACGGTGTGATCTTAGTGGCGTTTTTACTTGCACTTCCTGCCAATGAGATCGTGCTGCCGGTCATGGTCATGGCGTATATGCAGAGCGGCGGTCTTTATGCCATCGGAGACAGTGCTTTGTTTTCGGTATTACAAGCCAATGGGTGGACACCGGTGACGGCGGTGTGCGTGCTGTTGTTTTCGCTTATGCATTTTCCCTGTGCGACCACCCTTTTGACCATCCGCCGGGAAAGCGGCCGTGTGTGGTGGATGGTGGTGGCGGCAGTGCTTCCTACAGTGTTTGGTCTTGCCGCCTGCTTTGGGGTGCATACGGTGGCGGTGCTTTTCGGTCTTAAATAATAAGGAAATAATTATAAAAAGGTATTGATTTTTGCCCCGGTTTCCTGTACAATACAAGGTAGAATAAATAATGGGGGTGTATACCTTTGAAAAAATGGAAACGATTTCTCTGTGCGTGTCTTATTCTGTTTGCACTTTCGCTTGTGACGATGGCGACCGCGCCGTTTCAAATCCGCTTCGATGCCTGCGGCGGACTTTGCAATATCACGGATAAATACTGTACCGACGACCGCTTTGGAGCGCTTCCGACCGCCACACGTGATGGCTATGTATTCGATGGCTGGTTCACCGGAAAAAAGGCCGGTGTGCGTGTCTATCCCGACACACCTGTCCGGGAGGAGCAAACACTGTATGCGCATTGGGCGGAGTGCGAAAACCCGTTTGGGCTATACCGTGTGCGTAAAACGTGTACACTGGCTGTCGGCGAGACGGTATGCCTGTGGGAAGCACTTGTGGATGAACCGGGTGCATTGATTCGCGCAGAAACGGAAGAGACTGCCTGTGTGCGCATAGAGGCAGACGGCACAGTGACGGCACTTGCCGAAGGAAGCGAAGATGTCACGGTCACGGCAAGCTATAAGGGCTTGCGCTTGAGTGTGGTGTGCCGTGTGCAGGTCGAGCAGACCATGCCGATGCACGTGACGCTGTATCCGACCGGTGGTGTGTGTGCTTTTCCGGAGAAAACGGTGTATTATGGGGCGCATTATGGCTTTCTTCCCACACCGAAGCGTGCCGGATTTTCATTTGAAGGCTGGTATACCCATCCGACCGGGGGAGAACGTGTAAATGCCGATACCACCATCGAAAGGGAACAGGCGCACGGTCTGTATGCCCGTTGGACGGCGTTTGAACGTGTGGATGAGGCGGTGTATGCCCGCAAGGAGCTGAAGCTGGACATCGGCGAGCGCGTTTCGGTGGGGGAATGGCTGTATGGCACAACACCACTCGGTTTTGAGAGCGATGCTCCGGCGATTGCTTCGGTCACTCCAAACGGCGATGTGACGGCAAAGGCTTCCGGAAAGGCTGCGATACGCTTTTCGAAGGAGGGCGAGACGACCGCGAGCGGTGAGCTTTCTGTCGGAGTCAGCGATACCAAAGCACACACAACGGTGTATCTGGAAGCCGGCGAGCAGACCCCGGAGGCGTTCTCCTTCACGCGTATATACGATGAGGTCTATGGAGCTTTAGCTGCTCCGACCGAATTGGGACGCTCCTTTGTCGCTTGGGTCGATGCCTCCACCGATGGTTCACTTGTGCTTCCCTCGGATACGGTCCGCGATGTGCGTGAGCAGGCACTGTATGCCGTGCAGATGAATGTAAAATTCACGGATGTGGACGATGCGCGGCGCGCGGCAACGGCATTTGTGAGCTATTGGGGGCTTATGAACGCTGTAAAAGAGACGGAGTTCGGAGTCGGAAGGATACCAACGCTTGCCGAAGCGCGGGAAGCCTTTGACCGCCTGGTAGACCTTGTACAGGCACGCCCGCAGGCAAAGAATGCACATTTTGCGGATAAAGAGACGTATACCGCATTGGCAGATGGTCTGTTTACGGACACCACCAAGTGTCTGACCCTTGCCGATGCGTATCGGCTGGCACTTGCCACCCTCGGCAAGACGGCCAAAAGCGATGCGGAATGCACGGAAACGGCTGAACAGCTTGGCTTTGCTATACATGAAACTAAGTACGCTCCGGAGGATGCATTTGTCAAAGAAGAGCTTGCGGTGCTTATGTGTGAGCTGCTTAACAGCGTGCCATCGGTCAAGGAGCCGCTTTTGACGGGCGACCTGAACGATGACGGCAAGGTCAATGTCAGGGATAATATGATCCTTGCACGGTATTTAGCCGGCTGGGAGGGCTACGACAAAGAAGCCTATCTGATCGAAGCGGCGGATTGCAATGCGGATGGACGGATCAATGTCAAGGACAACATGATTCTTGCCAGACACCTTGCCGGCTGGGAGGGCTATGAGACTCTGCCGAAAAAGGATTAGCGAGGGCTTTTTGGGGGATATCCGGATAAAACAGGAGATGTCTCAAAAAAACATTTAATTATCAAAAAATACCATGCGAGTTGTATCTTCGCGACAATAAATTAACACGACAGAATTTGTTTTAATATTATACGTTAAAGTTTTTGGATTATCATTAAAAGCAGAGGCATATACACATTTACACTATTTATAGTAAGAAAGAGGTTGGATGCATGAAAAAGAATCTGTTCGGGAAAGTGCTTGCTTTTGCAACACTTTTATGTACCGCATTGACGCTTTCGGCGGGTGCGGCCGGCAAGGTCAAGGTTGAGATCTCCAAGGCCGAGGCACAGCCCGGCAAGACCGTTGAATTGACTGTCACGATCAAGGAAAACTCTGGCTTTACGAATGCCCTTGTCCAGTTCCAGTTTGATAACGAGCTGCTTTCCCCCGTCAAGGTCGTGGATAACGGCAAATATGGCGAACAAACACATAATGAAACCGGAAGCAGCCTTTATTGGAATAACCCCACCGCCAAAACCAACTTTACCAATAAAGACCTTGCGGCTACCGTTACCTTTAAGATAGCGGATACAGCTGAGATCGGTCAGGTGCTTCCGGTCACCTTTGGCAGTGTGGAATTCTACGATGCCGACATGAACGATGTCGAATGCGAAGTCATTCCCGGTTCGATAACGGTCATCGATGCACCCGAGCTTCCTTCCACCGTCAAGGTCACCTTTGACAATAAGCAGCTTGACTATACCGGTAAGGCTCAGAAGGTTGAAGCAACGGTAAAGAACGCTCCCAAGGGAACGACTGTTACCTACAGCGACAACAAGGGCATCGAAAAAGCGGATTCCTATGCAGTGACGGATGCCGGCACCTATGAAGTCACGGCGACCATCGAAGCAGACGGCTACCGCGCAAAGACGGTCACGGCGACTGTGACCGTTGCACCCAAGGCCTTGACTGTTTCCGGCATGACTGCCTCGGACAAGACCTATGACAGCACTACAAAGGCGGTCGTCAGCGGCGGCAAGCTGGTCGGCGTTGTAGCCGGTGACACGGTTACCGCTACCTTCCCGACCGAAGGTGCTTTTGCAAAGGCCGATGTGGCAAAGGATATTGCTGTTACGATCGAGGACATCACACTAAGCGGTGCTGATGCTGCCAACTATACCGTTACGGCTCCGTCCTTGAAGGCAGCGATCACTGCTGCGCCCCTTACGGTGAAGGCAGACAATAAGACCATGACCACAGGCGCCGAGCTTCCGGAGTTTACCTATGAGGTCGGCGGAAATGTATACGATGAGCTTTCCGACATCTTCTCCGGTGAGCTGACCACCAAGGCCAACGGCAAAAAAGAAGGTTCCTTTGATATCATCCAGGGCACCTTAAAGGTCACCAATCCCAACTATAAGCTCGATTCCTTTACCAAAGGCACCTTAAAGGTCGAGGACAAGCCGAATCAGAACATCGTTGTTCCGTCCCTTAGCGCTAAGACCTATGGCGATGAGCCCTTCTCCTTTGTTGTGACTCCGGATGCAGAAGCCGGACTTACCGATTTCACCATCATCTCCTCTGACCCGTCTGTGGCTTCCTATGATGCAGCCACCCAGACCATTACCATCAAAGCCGCCGGTAAGACCGATATCACCGTCAAGCAGGCCGGAAACGATGCGTTTGCCGCTTTTGAAAAGAAGCAGACTCTGACGGTCAAAAAGGCAAAGCTGACCGTTACCCCGGGTTCCTTCACCAAGAAGGCAAGCGAGCCTGACCCGAGCTTTACGTATACCTATGAGGGCACTCTCTTCGGCGAGGATGCTTTCACCGGCGCACTCTCCCGCAGGGCTGGCAATAAGGTCGGCGAAAAGTATCTTATCACCATTGGTACGCTGAAGGTTTCGAATAACTATGATATCGAATTGAAAAATGCGTATCTGACCATCGTGGACAAGGATCCGCAGACCATCACGCTTACCGGCACACCGGAAAAGGTCACCTATGGCGATGCAGACTTTACCTTAACGGCGACTGCCGATGAAACAGCCAAGTTAGATAGCTTTTCCTTCACTTCGAGCGATAAAAAAGTCGCAACGGTCGATCATACCGGAAGGGTGACTATCGAAGGCGTGGGCGAAGTGACCATCACGGTCAAGGAACCGGGCGATACAACCTATGCCGCAGCCGAAGCTGCTGTTTCCTTTACCGTTGCCGCAAAGGCTCTTACGGTTGGCGAAATGGACGCAGACGACCTTGCAAATAACGAGCTTCCGTTAGTCGGCGTTGTTGGCGAGGATGACGTATATGTCGATCTCTCTGCTTTGACCTGCACCTATGAAGAAGCCGAGGATGGCTATGTTGTGACACTTTCTGACCTTGCTTTAAGCGGCGACGACGCTGACAAGTATACCTTGACCTCGAAATCGGTAACCGTAAATGTGCCGAAAACGGAGGAACAAAAGGTGTTTGTCGAAATCCGTGTGACCGCCGAAAACGGTTCCGTGGAAGGAAACGGCAAGTACATCAAGGGCACTAAGGTCACCCTAAAGGCAGTTCCGAACAGCGCATATAGCTTTAGTAAGTGGATAAACGAGAGCGGCAAGACTGTTTCTGAAGCAGAGAAGATCACCGTTGTTGCCGGCGAAAAGCTGCCGACCCCTGTCTTTAAGAAAAAGACCGTGATCTCTTCCAGCTTTGCAAGCGGCAATGCCAGCGGCTCGATTGGGGATGTTATAGCTCCTGTCACGGAATATACCATTCGCTTTGAAAGCAATTTCGGCTCCTTTGTAAGTGACCGCCATGTCAAGAAGAATGGACTGCTTACCCGTCCGGAGGATCCGGTGCTTGCAGGCTATACGTTTGACGGCTGGTACACCGACAGAACCCTTACAAGTGCATATGATTTCGATACCCGTGTGACCTCTGACTTTACCCTGTATGCAAAGTGGAAGGTCGAGGGTGCAGATATCTGGGTCAATCCGTTTGTTGATGTGAACGATAACGATTGGTTCTTTGATGCAGTCAAGTTTGCAAACAAAAATGCGATCATGAATGGCATGAGCGAAAACACCTTTGCCCCGAATGAGTCGCTAACCAGAGCTATGTTCGTGACGGTCCTCTATCGCATGGAGGGCAGTCCGGCAGCCGGTACGACACACTTCACCGATGTCGTTAGCGGCTCCTGGTACGAAAAGGCTGTTGCGTGGGCGTATGCCAACGGCATCGTTAAGGGCATTTCGGACACCGAATTTGCACCGGATGCAAGCATTACGCGCGAGCAGATGGCAACCATTCTGTATAACTACGCCAAGTACAAGGGCTACGATGTAGCAACACGCGGCGAGACTACGTATACGGATAAGGATGCGGTTTCGGATTATGCGGCAGATGCTGTTGTCTGGATGGCTACCAAGGCGATCATGAGCGGTTATCCGGGCGGTGTGTTTGCACCGCAGGAGCTTGCAACACGCGCACAGGCAGCTACCGTGTTTATGAGAACGCTCGAAAACCTCTAATAAGATAATATGAAAAAAGAAAGCTCGAGAGGGCTTTCTTTTTTTGCGCCATTTTTTGCATATTCCCTGTATCTCCGGGAATAATACGCCATAGAACCATCAAAGGAGCCTTTCCATGATCAAAGCTATGTGTGCCGAACAGGTCGCAGTTCGGATAACCGAACTTTTTGCCGAATGCGCTGATTTCAATCTGCGAACGTTTTTGTGCGCCGGAAAAACCGTCTATCTTGCCAATATCGGCAATTTCTCCGGACGTGCCTATATTGCGGATAACATCGTGCGCCCGGTCGTGCTTTCGACGGTCGGGATAATCGATGATATGTCTCTTCCCGGAATGCTCTATGCCACGGAGGTCTTTTCGTTGGATTCGGTCGAGGCACTTAAGCAAAAGCTGCTTGCCGGACAGGCGGCTGTGTTTGCCGATATACCCGGCGGCGTGAGCGCGTACAGCGCTTCGGCACGCAACGAACCGGGCAGAAGTGTGGGAGAGCCGGAAAATGAGGTCGTTGTGCGTGGTCCACGTGAGGGCTTTGTGGAAAAGGTGGAGGACAATGTGGCGCTTCTTCGCAAGCGGCTGCGTACACCTGCTATGAAGGTGATCGATCTTTCGGTGGGCGAGCATTCGCAAACAACGGTGCGTATCGTGTATCTGAAGGGCGTAGCGGATGAAGCACTGGTGAACGAGGTGGTGCAGCGAGTGCAGTCGATCCGATTGGATGCGGTGATGGATTCCGGCTATATCGAGCAGTTTTTGACGGAAGGAACACAATTGTTTACCGAGGTCGGAAACAGTGAAAAGCCGGATAAGGTGGCGGCGAAGCTGGTGGAAGGGCGCGTTGCGATCCTGTGCGATGGAAGCCCGGTGGTTTTGACCGTACCCTATTTATTCGTTGAAAGTCTGCAATCGGCGGAGGACTATCTCAAAACCTCCTATTATGCCACCTTTATCCGCACAGTGCGGTTTGTGGCGATGCTTCTTGCTCTGTATCTTCCCTCTTTTTATATAGCCATTATGGAACACCACAAAAACGCTGTGCCCTTTTCCCTGTATGCCGCTATGACCAAAGCGAGGGAACACGTGCCGTTCAGCCTGTTTTTCGAATTGATGATCATTTTACTCATCTTTGAGCTGATTCGCGAGGTCGGTATTCGTATGCCGGGCGCGGTGGGGGATGCTGTCAGCATTGTGGGGGGACTGATCTTGGGAGATGCGGCAATTTCTGCCGGGATATCCAGTGCCCCGGTGATCATGGTGGCTTCCCTGACGGCGATCTGTACCTTTATTCTGCCACCATATATGAACAGCACTGTGCTGGTACGATTCCTAAATCTGTTTGCGGCGCGGCTGTTTGGCGCAGCTGGTATAGCACTTTCCCTTGTGACACTGATCGTCCATCTGTGCGGAAAAGCTTCGTTTGGTGTCCCTTATATGCTTCCGTTTGTGCCGGTTCGCCCACAGGGCTTGAATGATTCCATTTTTATGCGTCCTAAAAAGGCTCTCAAGCACGCAACCGATGAATTAAAGGGGGAAAAGCTGTGAGACGATGGAGCGCAGTTCTTATGACGCTCGGAATGTCCGTCCTTCTTTGCGGCTGTGCGGACGAAAAGCGGGAGCCTGTGATGTATGTATATCGTGCTTTTCTCGACCGCGATGAAGGGGGCTATACACTGCACATCCTTGCTTCAGAGGACGCTTCACTTCAGAATGGCATGACCGATGAGGAAAATGGCACGAACACCGATACGATCGGTTCGTTTACAACGCAAGCATGGATGACCTACGGTGGGAAAACGCCGGAAGAGCCATTCGAAGCGTTTTTGAAGGAAAATCCACACGCATACACTGCTTCCATGGAGCGATATATGTGGGGGGAGGCGTTGAATGAGGAAGATCGATATCGCATCACGCGCTACCTTATGGATACGCCGCCCTGGCCGTTGGCGCGACCGGGCTTTCCGGCGTATGACGAGCAAAAGCACAAGAATGGGGGAGGGCAGTGAAAGAAAATACAAGGAACGTGGAAAATGGGCTGAAAGGAAAAAGACTATTCTGTACACTTTCCTATTTTTCCTATCTGTATGCCGGAAGCGTTCTGCACACCCCCTATACGAGTGCAGGGGCGCCCATGTGGGGACTTGTCGCGACGGGTCTATGTGTTATGGCAAGTGCGTATGGGGCGGCACATTTTTTGAAAACGCACACGCAAAGCCATACGTCATCTCTTGCGATGCTGCTATCCGTCCTGCTGTGCGCTTATTCGGGCGCGGCAGGGGCGCAATATGTGGATCTGCTTTCGGTGTTTGACCGCGATTACAGTGGACTTTATGTGATAGGTGGCGCGGCGATATGGGTCGTCCTGTGCGGAGGCTATGCAGCCTTTCGCGGTTGGGTTTGTCTGAACGGGACGGCGCTTTTAGCCATCCCGGTGTTTGCGGTATGGACGGTGGTCGGAGCCTTTGCTTTTTTGTCCATCGGACAAATACAACTTTCAGAAGTGTCGTTTATGCCGCCGCAAGGAGAGGGCGTGTGGGTGTTTTTGGCCGAAACGGTCTATATGTGCGCAGATGCGGTGCTTGGTGTTTTTTGCTTGAATGAGAAGTCAAAGGAAGAGAAAGCGGTGTGCCCACGCGTGTTTTTACGGGGCGCAGGGATATTTGTATTCGTGTCAGGCATAGAGCTGATACGAAGCCTACTGCTGTTTGGTCAAACACTGACCGCTGAGGTGAGGGCACCGGAGCTTGTGGCAATAAGGCTGGTGCCGGGGCTTGAGCTTCCGGAGATCAGCGTGCTTGTACACACGTTTGCAGTGGTCATCAAGCTCGGCTTTTATCTGTATCTCGCACAAAAGGTGTTGGAAGCAGACGGTCTAAGAATATCGAAAGCCAAGCACAGGCTGCTTTGCACAGGAACGCTGTTGTCTTTGTGGCTGTTTCTGAGATGCCGCCATGGGGAAAGGTTGACTGTGGGGGCGGGCTTGCTTGCATTTGCTCTGATCGTTGGGGCGGTGTGTCTTGCTTTTTGCAGCTATAGTGCAAAAAAAGAGAGAAAGCAGAAATAATTGGATAAGCGACCATGCTTCGACATTCTTTACAGCCGCGTTATGCTACAATAGGTCTACAGGGACTTGTCCATGGGAGAAAGGAAGATAGGGCATGAAAATGAAAGCATATTCCTCGGAAAAGGGATTGTTGGTGAAGTTAGATGGTGAGATAGATCATCATGGTGCTGCAGAGGTGCGTGAAGGATTAGATCATATGATCGGCGAGCTACGTCCTAAAACGCTGGTGTTGGACTTAAAAGACATTGATTTCATGGACAGCTCCGGATTAGGATTGGTGCTGGGACGATATCGGCGTCTACAGGAGCTGGGAAGCGGAATGCTTATCCAGGATCCATCTGCGCGCGTGGAAAAAATACTTGCTATGGCTGGCGTGGATCGACTGATCAAGATCGTTCATACCGATACGGCTCGATCACAGGAGAACGGCATACAGAAGGATAGGGATAAGATGAAAGGAGATAATAAACATGACAGCAACGGAACAGAAAACACGTACTAAATTGAAAAAGAGAAAACGCGTGAACCATTTTACCTGTACGCTTCCTGCACGCTCGGTCAATGAGGGCTTTACACGGGGACTGGTGGCGGCCTTCTGCGCAGGACTTGATCCGACTGTGGAGGAGCTGTGCGACATGAAAACAGCGGTATCCGAGGCGGTCACCAATTCCATTGTTCACGCCTATGGAAAGGAATATGAGGAGAGCAAAAAGAAGATATTGATCAAGGCGGAGCATTACGATGACGGGCTGCTTTGCGTGACGGTGCGTGACTATGGGCGTGGGATCGCCGACATCGATACGGCGATGCAGCCCATGTTCTCCGGCGCGGACAGCGAGGAGAGAAGCGGCATGGGATTTTCGATCATGCAGTGCTTTACCGATAAGGTAGTGGTTCGTTCGAGGATCGGGCATGGTACATCCGTCACATTGAAAAAGTACATAGGAAAAGATGAATAGAGCCGAGGAAAACGCCGCTTTACTGAAACGCTTAGCTGACGGGGATATCCGGGCGGAGGAACAGCTTGTTGTTGCCAATTTGCCGCTTGTGCAAAGTGTCGCAAGGCGTTTTGTTGGACGTGGGCAGGAATTAGAGGATCTTGTGCAGATCGGGTGCGTTGGACTGTTAAAAGCGGTGCGTGGCTTTGATATCAACTATGGAACGGCTTTTTCCACCTATGCTGTTCCACTCATTAGCGGAGAGATACGGCGCTTTCTGAGGGATGATGGTTTAATCAAGGTCAGCCGTGAAACAAAACGGAAATACAGCTTGTTAATGCGAAAGACAGAGGAGCTAGAACGACAAACGGGACGTTCGCCGAGACTTACTGAGGTGTGTAAGCTGTGTGGGATAGCCTATGAGGAGGGGGTGCAGGCGTTTGAAGCGTGCGGCACACTGTTGTCCTTACAGGAAAAAATAGGAGATGAGGAGGGTTTGAGCGTTGAAGATGTGTGCGGTGATGAGGGGATGAGCCTGCTAACAGAGAAAATTGCTCTTGAGCAGGCAATAAAAACACTGGATGAAAAGGAACAGATGGTGGTGCTTTTACGTTATTATAAGGATATGACACAGGAGCAGGTAGCCGAAAGAATGGGTTCCACGCAGGTCAAGATCTCACGCACAGAGAAAAAGATACGTGAAAAACTGCGTTTT
Organism: uncultured Oscillospiraceae bacterium; assembly: GCA_964488785.1. Taxonomy (GTDB): domain Bacteria; phylum Bacillota; class Clostridia; order Oscillospirales; family CAG-382; genus UMGS882. The sequence goes on from CAZAWG010000028.1 coordinate 11,019, forward strand.
GCCCTGAGAGAGGCGTCGTGATGAGGGAAAGAAGCAAGACGAAATGACAAATTCAAGGAAAGCTTTGCGAAATAAATGCCGGAGCGACACAGTTTGGGGCCACATCCTCGAAACGTCGAAAATAAAAGCGGAAAAAATGCGAAAAAAATAGAAAAAAGTGGAAAAACCCCTTGACAAAAGCACCCGAATGTGGTAATATATAAAAGCTCCGCAAGAGAGCGCACA
>CAZAWG010000029.1:0-11178 GCA_964488785.1 uncultured Oscillospiraceae bacterium
GTTATGAGCAATGCTCACATCGGGATAGGCTTTTCCATCGGTCGAGCTGGCAAACAGCCAAAGTGACGATTTTGTCGCGACCTTAGTGGTATCGGTCGTGGTTTTGGCAACCTTCATGGTCATATGCACCGGTCGGTCGGCAGCAAACTGATCGTTCCAGAATTTATACTGCAATTGGGGATAGATCGTGCCGGTCGTGCCATTGCCATTATGGGTAAGAGCAATAGCTTTTCCGTTTTGATCAAAGGGGGAGGTTTTTACTTCTGCTGAGTCAAAGAGACTATACAGAAAATTGCCAACGTTAAGGAAATTGCTTGAAAAGAGATCTCCGCTCTCAACATCATACGCTTCGGTCGTGCCGGTGATGATATTGAGTCCGGGAAGGATGCCCTTTGCTGAAAGTACCGTTTCCTTTTCCTCCGCTATGTTGGCAGCATTTGGGGGTTCCACCTCATAATCGATCTGCGGTGCGGCGCTCACAAGCATAGCACCACAAGTCAGAGCGGAAGCAAAAAGTGCCAACAGCTGCTTCACTCTGTGTATTCTTTTCATACTGTTCGTCTCCTTTTGTTCTATAAATACGGCTAACGCCGGACAAACCTGTTATTTCTCCAAAAAGTCGGTTTCACGCACCTTTTCGCCGTCCACGATAAAGGTCTTGATCTCATTCGGACGGAAGGATGCGGCAAAGGTCGTTCCAAAAAGGCAGAATTCACACGTTGATTGGCGGTTTTCCGCTTCGTAGCAGCGCAAAACGTATGCGTTCGAATCGGTATGCTTTTTAAGAGCCGTGACCACGATATTTTCTGCCGACAGGCGAAGGGCGCTGAACTGTGTGCCAAGGTTGCCATGATGGAACGTCTCGGTAAGGACGGTGGGAGGATTATTTAACTGCTGTTCCTCACGCTTTGCCTTAGCAAAGCCATCAAACGGGAACAGCGTGTAGGTAAAGGTATGCTCGCCCTGATCCATATAGCGGCAGAATTCGTCACGGTCGCCATAATGATCGGCAAAGATCGCACCACGTAATACCGTAAGCGACAGTGTATCCTCGAAAGCATCAAAGCTGTATTTGGAATCGGTCGCCACGCCAAGACCGCCATTTTCTCCGGTGAGTGCCATCCAAGCGTGGGTCGGCTGTTCGCTTCCATCGGTGGGACGTTCGATAAAGCCATAGGGGATTTCACAATAAGCCTTCGGGTCGGAAAGTCCGGTCTTAAAGGTAAATTTGAGCATTTTATGCTGTTCGCGGAAATACAGACGTGTCTGCACGCGCACGCGCTTTTCACCGGCATACAGCGAATAATCGCGCACGATATCGGTGTTTTCAAAATGTTGGACAGAACGGATGGTAACGCGCAGCGGCCCCTCCTCGGTCTTATATGTTTTGCCTTGTGTGCAGACAGCGACCTGATTCTTAAAGGCAGCAATGCCATGCGCCCAGGTATCGGAATCGGTTTCGTCCATAAGCACGGTTGAACAAGAGCCGGCGAACATACGCCCGGTTTCTTTATCGGTATACGACAAAAGCTCGCCGGTGTGAGCATCCAATTCCACGCGGACGAATTCGTTTTCCATGACCGTATCGGTGACAGTCAGAGGGTTTTCAAAGGTTTGCGGCTCGGCTTCAAAATACATACGGCACACAGTATAGCCCATCGCCGGGACACGCACGGTGAAGAGTGTATCGTATTTATCGCTGTGGTTGGTGCGGGATGCGCGGATCCTCTGGGTCACTAAAGGCGTTCCATTGACATCCGTCACAAGCGTGGGTGCATCAAACACCTGCACCGGAACGGTCGTCTCAAAGCACAGCGGATTGAACACCACGATGGGCGTACCAATATTTTCTTCGTTTCTCCAGGCAAGCACCGGCGGCCAATATTTATACGGCTTCAATTCCTTGCCGTCCATGGTATCGATGTTCCAGGAGATCTGCTGGAGCGCAAAATTGGTATTCCGCTCTGCGATCGACAGCGCTTCTCCGTGTACCAGTCTTGCATCGTCATACGCTTCGCGGATGCTGCAGCCGCCAAGGATATCGTGGAACTGGTTGAACAGAACGTTTTTCCAGGCATGATCCAACTCCTTTGCCGGGTATTCGGTCTGCATGAGGTGTTCGGACAGAACGGAAAACGCTTCGGTCTGACACAGCTTGTTTTCGCACAGGCGGTTATTTGCCTTGATCTCGCTCATGGCACTGTAGCAGCCCTTGGCATGGAATTGCAGGTCATCGTGTACGACCGGGACAGTCACATTCTTAACACGCTCAAAGTATTCATCGACAGTCGCATAGCAAAAATCCTCTGAGAGGGTTTTATGCATGGTGTCAAGCAGCTCGATGGTCGCGCCGCCGCCATGATTGCCTACGCCGTAAAACGCCATCATGGGATACGAATCCGCTTCGTTCTTCACCGTGTCAAACATGGAAAGACGATCCATATCGATGTTATACGCTTCCGGAATGCGATAGGTGCGCACACGGCTTCCATCCATGCTTTCCCAGTCGAACAGCCAAGAAGGCAATTCCTTTTCCTGCTTCATGGGGCGCATGAAAACATAGTTTTCCATACCACTCTGGCGTAAGATCTGCGGCAGATTTCCATTGTGTCCGAAGGAATCGACGTTATAGCCGGTATGGGCGCGAACGCCGAATTTTTCTTCAAAATACCGTTGGGTGACGAGGGCATGACGTGCGAACGCTTCGCCGCTCGGCAGATTGCAGTCCGGTTGGATAAGCTGTCCTCCCGCTAAATTCCAACGCCCTTCGTGTACACGCTGTACGATCTCATCGAACATGGCTTTATCGCTTTTTTCGATCCACATATAATATGCGCCGCAGGCACTGGTGAATTTGAAATCCTCAAATTCCTTCATACGGTCGAGTGCACTGCGGAAGGTCGCCTTGATCTCGGCAAAGCCCTCCTGCCAACGCCAAAGCCACACCGGGTCTAAATGCGAATTACCAATTAGATATACTTTACTCATGCTATTCTCCGTTTCTATGATTTAGCGTGTTTTTTGTCATTTCTCCTGTTTACACTTACATTATACGCCGATATTTGTATATTTTGAATAGACTAATTCGTCAATCCAACGCACTTTCTTATACTATTGTGCCATTTTAAGGCATCAGACCTTGATTTTTGTCCTTTTTTATGCTATACTTAAGAAAAAGCCTTGGGAGGTCGTTATGAACGCCAATGAACTTCTTCGCACCATCGAAAAGCTAAGCCCATTAGTGATGCGCTCGTTTGATTTTATGGGAATGCGTGTACAGGTATTGGATGTACTGCGTGCCGACCACCATCCCAACTGGCAGATGGTGACACACTATCATCCCTGGTTTGAATTCAACTATGTCTCAACAGGACGTTCCTACACAAGCATGGAAAAGGAAGAATTCTGCGCTTCGGCAGGGCTTTCCTATCTCATTCCACCGGGGGTATCCCATGCACACCGGGGAGATGGGACGGGCGATGACGGTCTGTGCATCCGCTTTCGTTTGCAGGCAGAAGAAAACCATGAGATCGCTCGTGCGCTGTCACTTCCCCACCCGGCTCCGTTTGAGGCGTCTCTGGATTCGATGGATCTGTCCGGGGGCCTATACAGTCTACAGGCTGAATATGCCGCCTGGTTGATACGAATGTATGAAACGCTGTTCTCCAAAACACTCCCATCGGCATACAAAAATACCTTTTCGGAGCAGGTAACGTTATATTTGGAAAAATACTACTATGAACGCATCACCATCGACCAGATCGCCGGCGCCCTAAACACCAGCAGACGGACGCTGGCACGAAAATTTATGGCGGAAAGCGGACAGACGGTATTTGAAAAGCTGTCCGAAATCCGGCTGCACGAAGCCAAAAAGCTGCTTATCTCCACCGAGCTGCCGCTATACGTCATTGCCGAAAAATGCGGCTTTGCCAACGAATACTATTTTTCCAAGGTATTCAAGGAGCATGAAAAAACAGCCCCGAAATTCTACCGCGACGCGCACCCTTTGCGCATTCGGGAGCAATAGAAGAACACGCGCCTATCCTTGACTTTTTTCATGGAAAATGCTATACTATAGGCACAGTCAATCTATCTTACGGAGGCTCTATATGCACATCTATCCTCTGGTTCTCGGCGTATGCGCGACCAACTGCTATATCTGTACCGCCGATGACCTCCACGCCATCATCGTTGACCCGGCTGACCGGGCAAGCTTCATCTATCAAACACTCCAAAAGCACGCGCTTGTGCCGGTCGCCATTCTATTAACGCATGGACATTTCGACCACATCGCCGCGCTGGATTCGCTTTTATCACTCTGCGGTGATATTCCGGTGTATGCCCATGAGAAAGAGCTTGCTTATCTCACAAGCACTTCATTAAACCTTTCGGAGAGTCTTTTTGGTTCGCCCTATACCTTCGACCACCCGGTCGAACCCGTTTCGGATGGCGCCGTACTCGACCTTCCGGGCCTGGCGCTGTCCGTTCTGCACACGCCCGGTCATACCGCAGGTTCGGTTTGCTATTATTCTAAGGAGCAAAACACATTACTATCCGGTGACACGCTGTTTGCCGGCTCCATCGGGCGTACCGATTTTCCCGGCGGTGATATGCAGACTCTGTTTGCTTCCTTAAAAAAGCTACAAGCGCACGTTTTGCCGGACACTGTTGTCTATCCCGGACACGGTGAAAGCACGACCCTTGCGCAGGAAATGCGCTATAACCCCTATCTGCAATGAGTCGCGGACGTTTATACAGAGGCGATATCGTCATTCTCGCTGTTCTGTTGGGTCTTTGTGCTTCGTTAGCACTCTTTCCGGTAAAGAAAAGTGGGGATAAACGTGTCGTGGTCACGGTGGACGGCAAGCCGTACCGGGTCTATGCGCTTACCGAAACGGTCGAGGAGACGATCGGAGACACAGGTGTACAGCTCGTGATACAAAACGGAAGCGCATACATTGCCGCATCTCCCTGTCCGGACAAGGTCTGTATGCGCAGTGGTACGCTTTCGACCGACACGCCCGGTAAAAGCATCGTATGCCTGCCCTGTCGGGTGGCGGTCATGCTTGAAACCTCTCCGGGCTCTTATCAGGAGGTGGACACGCTTGCCGGATAAACAGAAAAAGGTCACACGCCGGGCTTCTCTCTGCGCGCTGTTTGCCGTGATGGCCGCCATTACCGGCATTTTGGAGGGAATGCTCCCCTTAGAGGTGCTTCTGCCGCTTCCGGGGGTGCGCTTAGGGCTTGCAAACGTATTCGTCATGGTGGCATTTCTGGTCTATGGTGTGGGATACGGCTTTGCCGTGATGCTCGCTCGGACACTGCTTGTGTTTTTATGTACCGGAAATCTGACCGCCTTAGTGCTGTCACTTGCCGGTGGAACCTTATCGCTTGCCGGGCTGTGGCTTGCAAAGCCGTTATACGGGCGTTTCTGCTCGGCGATCGGACTATCAGCGCTCAGTGCCTTTTTGCACAGTGCCGGACAATGGCTTGCGGCGTGTTTGCTCATGCGTGTGCTTCTCACATGGTATCTGCCGATCCTGTGTGCGGCATCGGTATTGACCGGCACGTTGACCGGGCTGTTGCTCGACCGGTTGTTTTCTCATCTATTTCCCACCTCTTTACAAGGAGAGAAAGCCTCTCATGAAGCTTAAACATTTGATTCTCACCCTTTTACCGGCACTTGTATGCCTTTTATGCGCCTGCGCACGACAGCAGACCATGCAGACGGATTCGTTTTACGCCATGAACACCTACGTTTCCATCACACTTCCGCAAAGTGAAAAAGCGCATTTTTCCTCCATTCGAAGATATGTTGAAGACATCGAAAGCACGTTTTCGCGCACAGACCCGGAAAGCGAGCTGTACCGAGTCAATCACGCCATCACGACCGGCGTTTCACCGGTATGTGCCGATGTGCTTTTGCGCGCGCAGAGTGCCGCACGCGCGACCGATGGGGCATTCGATCCCTGTTTGGGAGCTATCATCGAATTATGGGATATCACAGGAAACGCACACATTCCGTCCGATGCAGAAAGGCAGACCGCACTAAAGGTATGCGACCCCTTCGGCTACACGGTCGAAGGAGAAACCGTGACAAAGCAAAACGCCCAAACGCTTCTTGATTTAGGCGCAGTGATCAAGGGCTACGCCGCCGGAGAGATCGTTCAGACTCTTCGCGAAAGCGGCGTTGCAAACGTGCTTGTCAATTTGGGCGGTAACGTGGCACTTGCCGGTCATGCGCCGGGACGAATGGATGGCTGGAGAGTCGGCATCAAAAATCCGTTTTCGCCGGACGAGATCGCGCTGACGCTTACCTGCACCGACACGGTCATTGCCGTATCTGGCGATTATGAACGCTATTTTGAACGCGATGGAGTGCGCTATCATCACATTTTTGACGGAAACACCGGAAAGCCGGCGTCAAGCGGACTTGTCAGCTGCGCTGTGATCTGTGACGACGGGTTCACCGCCGATATGCTGTCCACGGCTCTGTTTGTGATGGGAAAGGAACGTGCGTGTACGCTCCGGCAAAGCGGGGTCTACGAATTTGAAGCGATTCTGTTTGCGGACGACGGGCACGTGTATATCACAGACGGTTTACGCGAAAGCGTACAGCTTGTCCCGACAGCGCAAACAAAAGCCGGCGTCCCGCTTGTGTTGGAGGATCTTGAAGAAACATTCTAAAACACATAAAGAGTGTAGAAAAATACATGGGAATTTATGTATTTTTCGGTTATAATGGCATCAGAAACACAAAAAAACAGAAAGGTTGTGACTTTATGTCCACGCTTCCCAAGAGACAGGTACATTTAGACTTCCACACCTCCGAATGTATCGACAACATCGGTTCCCAATTCGACAAGGAAAACTTCATCCGCTGCTTGAAAAAGGGGCATTTAAGCTCGATCACCGTTTTTGCCAAATGCCATCACGGTTGGTCGTACTATCCTTCGAAGGTCAATCCCATCCATCCGGGTCTGAAATTCGATCTGCTTTCCGCCATGCTTGATGCCTGCAAGGAAGCAGGTGTTGCCGCGCCTGTATACATTTCTGCCGGATTTGATGAAAAATATGCGACAGAGCATCCGGATGAGCTTGTGATGTGGCACAAGGGCGACAAGCCGCCGCGTGCGGTCGAAAAGGATGGACACAAGTACCTCGATTGTGAACCGGCTTCGTTCCATTTGCTCTGCATGAACACACCGTATTTAAAGGTGCTTGAAGCGCAGACCATCGAGGTCATGGAGAAATACCACCCGGTGGGACTGTTCTTTGATATCGTTGCACCCCGTATCTGCTGGTGTGAACGCTGCAATGCGGAAATTGCCGCTATGGGCATGGATCCGGACGACCTCGAAAGCCATGTCAAGCACGGCGAACTGCTCTACAAGCGCTATTATGACACCGTCAACAACGCCGCAAGACGCATCGACCCCAACGTTCGCTTGTTCCACAACAACGGTCACATCATCAGCGGACGGCGCGACCTGGCACACGCCAACACGCATCTTGAGCTTGAAAGCCTGCCGACCGGCGGCTGGGGCTACGATCATTTTCCCAAGTCGGCCCGCTATGTCTCCTGCCTTGGCATGGAATACCTCGGCATGACCGGCAAATTCCACACCGCCTGGGGCGAATTCGGCGGCTACAAGCACCCGAATGCACTTCGCTATGAGGCTGCTCTGTCGCTCGCAATGGGGGCTGGCTGCTCGGTAGGCGACCAGATGCATCCGTATGGCTTTATGGATGAAGCAACGTATGAGCTGATCGGTAAGGCCTACAGTGAGGTCGAAGCGGTAGAGGAATACTGCGACGACATCAAGGCTACCGCCGACATTGGCGTACTTTCCATCGAAAGCCTTGCCGGCAAGGAGGATCGCTACATTGATTCGGATGTAGGCACCTGCCGTATGCTTTTGGAGGGTCACTATTTATTTGATATTTTAGACACGGAATGCGATTTCAATGCGTACAAGGTACTGATTCTGCCGGATGTCGTCAAGATCGAAGGCACTCTCGGCGAAAAAATCAAGGCCTATGTAGCACAGGGCGGCAAGCTTCTCTGCTCGGCTGAATCCGGAACCGACAAGGACGGCACATTTGCCTTTGATTTCGGCGTGCGTATGCTCGGACAAAATCCCCATGTCCCCTGCTACTATCGCACGACCTACCCGGCATTAGGTCTTTCTCCGACAAGCTATGTTTTATACAGCCATATGTATGACACCGAGCTTACCGACACAAGTGCCACCGTTCTCGGCTACAGTCGTGAGCCGTTCTTCAACCGTGCGCCGGAGCATTTCTGCTCGCACCAGCACACACCGTATAAGACAGAAGATCATGCGCCGGCTGTGGTGCTTGGAAAAGACGGTGCCTACATTTCCTGGACGGTATTTGATGAATACGCGCGCATGGGCAGCATTATTCTGAAGGACACGGTTCACCGGGTATTGGATGCGCTTTTAGCAGATGCAAAATCGGTTTCTACCAATCTTCCGGCACAAGGCGTGCTTGCACTCAACAAGCAGGCTGCCGAAAGTCGTTATGTGCTTCACGCTTTATACGCCTCTCCGGTCAAGCGCGGTCAAAAAACCGAGATCATCGAGGATCTTCTGCCGCTCTACAACACGTCCTTTGAGGTGCGTGTCCCGGAAACGGTCAAGGGTGTACGCTTAGTTCCTCAGAATATGCCGCTTGACTTTACGGTCGAGAATGGGGTCTGCCGGTTCACCATCCCGGAATTTACTTGCAGTCAGTTAGTGGTTTTGGATTATTAAACATTACAAATAGGCGTATGGGCAGTCACCCATAGAAAGCGCTTTCATACCATCGGTCGTTCCTCTGCTTTTTTGCGGAGAAACGACCGATTTTTTTTACGTTATCCCTTGCTTTTTCTACGCCCCTATGCTATACTGTTCGTGTAAACTAAGGAGGGACTTTTATGATCCAACAGATTTACACACATCCCTATTTTGGCTCTCTTCCCTATTTGGAGGATATCCCTGCCGGGCTTGACCACGCCTCTGCCCCACTTTTGGTATTTTTGCATGGAGCCGGTGAACGAGGAACCGATACAGAGCTGCTCTACCGGCAAGCCATTCCGAAATACCTGAAGGAAGGACTGACACTGCCCTGCATCACGGTTTGTCCCCAATGCCCGGAAAAATACGTCTGGAATGATATTCTTCCGTGGGTGAAAGACTTTTTAGACTTTTACATCACCTCTCACGGCATCGACCGCAAAAGAGTCTCGCTGACCGGTATCAGTATGGGCGGCTTTGGCACCTGGGCGATGGCAATGACCTATCCGGAGATGTTCTGCAAGCTTGCTCCGGTCTGCGGCGGCGGTATGTCCTGGAGAGCTGCCAATATCCAAGCACCGGTCTGGGCGTTCCATGGAGATGCGGACGGCTGCGTTCCGGTCGAATGCTCTTATCAAATGGTGGATGCGGCCCTTGCAAATGGGAAGGATGCGCGCTTGACCATCTTCCACAAGGTCGATCACAACAGCTGGGACCCTGCTTATCAGACAACCAAGGTTTTAGAATGGCTGTGTTCATAAAGCGCTGACCGGACGGTTCGGCACACAGTTCAAAAGGAGAAATAGATTATGGCACACAATTATGCAACCGAAGCATTTCTTGCTTCCCTTGATCAAAAAGCCGAGGAAATGCGCCAAAGGATCCGTGGTACCACCACAAGTGTTACCTACACCGGAAACGCCTATTACGTTGCAAACGACGGTGATGACGCCGCTTGCGGAAGTGAAAGTGCTCCCTGGGCAAGCCTTGCACGCGTATCAAAAGCGGAGCTTCGCGACGGAGATGCCGTCTTTTTCAAGCGCGGCGACCTTTTCCGAGGTCAGCTTATCGCAAAGTCGGGCGTGACCTATTCCGCATACGGAGTCGGCGAAAAGCCAAAGCTGTACGGTTCGCCCTTTAATATGGCAGACCCCCAAAAATGGCTCTTGACGGATACGCCGGATGTGTATCGGTATGACGCTGTTCTTTCAAATGACATCGGAGCCCTTGTTTTTGACGATGGTGCAAGCTGTGGCATCAAGGTCATGAAGCTGCACAACAACGAGAACGAGCATTGTCTGAATTTGGAAACAGGCGAACCGTTTGACAGCTATCGTGACCTGCGGCATGACCTCGATTTCTGGCACGCTTACCGCGAAAACGAAGATAAAGCGCTCTATCTTTGCTCCAAAGAAGGAAATCCCGGAGAACGCTTCCACTCCATCGAATTTTCGCCAAAAGGACATCTTATTTGTGCCACACACAATGTGACCATTGACAACCTATGCTTAAAGTATTGTGGCAGTCACGGTGTCGGCGGCAGCGGCACAACGCACGATCTCCGGGTGCAAAACTGCGAATTTGGCTGGATCGGCGGTTCCATTCAGGGCGAAACGCTGTTTGGACACTTACACCCTACACGCTACGGAAACGGCGTGGAAATCTATGGCGGCTGTCTGAATTTTTCCGTGGTGGATTGCCTGTTCTATCAAATATACGATGCCGCTGTCACCCATCAGTTCAATACCGGCGGCAAGCAGACCATCATGGAAAATGTGCTGTATGCGCGTAACCTCATTGAAACCAGTACCTATTCCATCGAATACTTTCTTTCCAAAATCGGCGATTCCGACAGTATGATGAAAAACATCGTCATGGAGGATAACTTCTGCCGCTTTGCCGGCTATGGCTGGGGCGATCAACGACCGGATAAGGATACCCCGGCGCACATCAAGGGCTGGACAGCCGATAACCCGGCAAACGGTTTTATCATCCGCCGGAATATATTCGACCGCAGCCGCTATTCACTTTTGCAGGCAGGATGCATGGATAAAGGCTCTGAAGCGATTCTGGAGAATAATACCTATATCCAGTATGAAGGAAACCTGCTCGGTGATTTTGGAAAGCTTCCGGCGGAAAAATATACGTTTGATGAAAGCGCTGTACATATCCTTCAGGAGGTTTATGGCGACAAGGGCGCAAGCGTTTATACTGTAAAGAAATAAAGTGCATAAAAGCGTCAGATATTCAGACTGTCAATCAGAGCCGCAAGCACAGCTCCGCCTATCCCCTTACAAAAGGAATAGGCGGAGCTTTTATCCATTATTAGCACAGGTATTTGTATTCATTTTGATTGCTTTCGATATTACAGCAG
>CAZAWG010000030.1:0-10878 GCA_964488785.1 uncultured Oscillospiraceae bacterium
CTTCCTTACGGGCAGGAAGCTCCTCCATACTGCGGCGATACACAATGTATACCTCGGCGCCTAAGCGCTTTGCACAGCGTGCCGCATCCATCGCCACGTTACCGCCGCCGACAACAGCGACCTTTTTGGCGCGGAACACCGGTGTGTCGCTGTCCTCGCGGTACGCCTTCATCAGATTGATACGGGTCAGAAATTCATTTGCCGAATACACGCCCTTGAGGTTTTCGCCGGGGATATTCATAAATTTCGGGAGTCCGGCACCCGAACCGATAAACACCGCCTCGAAGCCGTATTCCTTCATCAATTCATCGATAGACAGCGTTTTGCCGATGACCGTATTTGTCTCGATCTTCACGCCGAGAGCCTTTAGACCCTCGATCTCTGCCGCAACAATGCTTTTGGGCAGACGGAATTCCGGAATACCGTACACAAGCACACCGCCGGCTAAGTGCAGTGCCTCAAACACCGTGACTTCATAGCCCTTTTTGGCAAGATCGCCTGCGCAGGTCAGACCCGAAGGTCCCGAACCGATGATGGCGACCTTATGTCCGTTGGACACAGGGGCGGTTGCCTTTTGCGTATTATGCGCATTGTGCCAGTCGGCGACAAAACGCTCCAGGCGACCGATCGCGACCGGCTCGCCCTTGATCCCGCGCACGCATTTTCCCTCACACTGCGACTCCTGGGGACATACACGCCCACAGACAGCCGGCAGACTGGAGGAAGTGTGGATGATCTGATACGCTTCTTCAAAATTGCCTTTGGCGACCTCGGCAATGAACTCCGGAATACGAATTTTGACCGGGCAGCCGCCGACACACGGATGATTCTTACAGCCTAAGCAGCGCGCGGCTTCATCCTTCGCCTGCTCTTCGGTATAGCCGAGTGCGACCTCTTCGAAGTTCTTATTGCGAACCTCCGGCTCCTGCACCGGCATGGGATTTTTCTTTAAAGACATATTTGGCATCTTACGAACCTCTTTTTTGAATAATTAGCACTTGTTTGCTGAAAGGAAAAGTGCGGTCACGTTTTACTTTCGGAACAGGTTGCAGGTTTCCTCATGCTTATGCCGTTCAAACGGCTTATACATTCCGGCGCGTGCGATGGCTTCGTCAAAATCAATGGCATGACCGTCAAATTCCGGTCCATCCACACAGGCAAACACCGTCTTGCCGCCGACCGTCAAACGACAGCCGCCGCACATACCCGTCCCGTCGATCATGATGGGATTCATGGAAGCAATGGTTTTCACGCCGTATTCCTTGGTCAGCTTACAGACAAATTTCATCATGACAAGTGGTCCGATGGTGATAACTTCATCGTACTGTTCGCCGCTGTCCAACAATTTTTTCAGTGCATCCGTCACAAGACCCTTTTCACCAAAGCTGCCGTCGTCGCTCATAGGCACAAATTTCGTGCTGGCGGCCTTGAATTCATCCTCTAAAATAACAAGCTCCTTGCTGCGGAAGCCTACGATGGAATGCACCTCACAGCCCTGAGCGTGCAGCTTTTTCGCGACCGGGTATGCAATGGCACAACCCACGCCGCCGCCGACAACAGCGACCTTTTTCAAGCCCTCGGTGTGTGTAGCACGTCCAAGAGGACCCACAAAGTCATGCAGACATTCGCCTGCCTGCATATGGCCTAATTTTTCGGTGGTAGCGCCAACGATCTGGAAAATGATGGTGACGGTGCCTTTTTCGCGGTCATAGTCTGCCACTGTTAATGGAATGCGTTCGCCGTTTTCATCGGTACGCAGAATGATAAACTGCCCCGGTTCGGCCTTTTTTGCCACAAACGGAGCTTCGATCTCCATGCGCTGGACCGTGGGGTTCAGGATGTCCTTTGATACGATCTTATACATATTCATTGATACTCCTTCGTATACGGTATATTCAAAAAAGGACTGCTGTCAGAAAAGGCGACAGCAGCCCGTCAAAGGAAAGTTGAACAAGACAGACAAAATTTAGAAATCTACTTCGGTATCGTAGTAGCAGCACTTGAGAAGCTTTTCCATTTCTTCCTGCGTAGGAATACGCGGATTGGAGCCGGTGCAGGCATCGCCGATGGCGTTCTTGGCGATCTCCGGAAGTCTTTCAAGGAACACATTCTCCGGAACAAAGCCGTTTTCGGTCGGATAGCTGTCCGCACCGTAGTTCTTAATGCAATGCGGAATGTTGAGCGCATCGTTCATGCCGCGCAGATAGTTGATGAGAAGCGTGACCTTTTCATCATCGTTTGCGCCGCCTAAGCCCATATAATCTGCAATGACGCCATAGCGCTTCTTAGCGGTCGGGTCTTTTGCGTTGAAGGCAATGACCTTCGGAAGGTACATAGCATTTGCCGCGCCATGGATGATGTGTGCGCCGTAATCAGCAAAAGCGGCACCCGTCTTATGAGCCATCGAGTGAACGATACCGAGAAGAGCGTTGGAGAACGCCATGCCGGCAAGGCACTGTGCATCGTGCATAGCATCGCGCTTAGCCATATCGCCGTTGTAGGAATCCACGAGATCGTCCTGGATCATCTTAATGGCAAAGATTGCGAGCGGATCGGTGTAGTTGCAGTTTGCGGTAGAAACATAGGCTTCAACAGCATGGGTCATAGCATCCATACCGGTGTGAGCAACCAGTTTCTTCGGCATAGTCTCAGCAAGCTCCGGATCGACGATAGCAACATCCGGGGTGATCTCAAAGTCCGCGATCGGATACTTGATACCCTTTGCATAGTCGGTGATGATAGAGAAAGCCGTTACCTCGGTAGCCGTGCCGGAGGTAGAAGAGATAGCGCAGAACTGAGCCTTTTTGCGCAGCTTCGGAATGCCGAACACCTTGCACATTTCTTCGAAGGTGATCTCCGGATATTCATACTTGATCCACATAGCCTTTGCCGCATCGATCGGAGAACCGCCGCCAATTGCAACGATCCAGTCCGGCTGGAACTTTTCCATAGCCGCAGCACCCTTCATGACAGTCTCGACCGACGGGTCCGGCTCGATCCCCTCGAACAGCTCGACCTCCATGCCGGCTTCCTTTAAGTATGCAACAGCTCTGTCCAGAAAGCCGAACTTCTTCATGGAGCCGCCACCAACACAGACCATAGCGCGCTTACCCTCAAAGGTTTTTAAAGCTTCCAAAGCGCCCTTGCCATGATACAAATCTCTCGGTAAAGTAAATCTTGCCATTTTTCAATTCCTCCGTATATATTTATATTATAAGCTCTTATTGTCTGTAAAAGGGTTCTTGTCCTTTACGATATATATCTTATCACAAATGTGCAGAAAAAGCAAATGCGAAAATCGCATATCGATATTTCAATATCGATATATCCCGTTTATTCATTGCCCACTGCCAATTCCTTTGACAAATGCTGCGATAAGACCGCCAGTGATGCCGCCAGATTTTCATTGCGCACAAGCACGTTTTCCGGCACATCCAAGCACACCGGCGCGAAATTCCACAGGGCGCGAATGCCGCACGAAGTCAGAAGATTCGCGGCATTTTGTGCAAATTCCGCCGGAACGGTGAGAATGCCAATGTGAACATACATCCGTTCGCACAGCAGTGCGATCTTGTCGAGCGAAAACACCTGTTTCCCATGGTAGACGCTCCCAATGACCGCCTCATCCACATCAAAGGCGGCAGCGATATTGAGTCCATACCGCTCAAATTCGCGGCTGCCCAAAAGCGCCCGTCCCAACGAGCCGACACCCACAAGCACGGCATCCTTTGTGTTGTTGCAGCCAAGGCACCGTTCGATGTCATTCATCAGCGTTTCAATCTCAAAGCCAGTCTTAGGTCGTCCGGCCACCGTGCTGACCTGGGCAATATCCTTTCGTACTAACACTTCACCGAGCTTCAGCTCGGCTGCGATCCCTGCTGCTGAGACGGTTCTCTCCCCTAGCGCGTGTGCCTGTTTGAGATATTGCAAATAATAGGGCAGTCGCTGGAGGGTCTGAACCGTCAAGCAAACCTTATCCTGTGATATGTCCACGTTTTGCGCTCCTTCTCGAATGGTACGGGTATCGATAGACTGATATCGATACCCGAATACCGATATTATACACAAAGAGGGGAAGCTTGTCAAGAGTTTTTTGAAAAAAAGAGCTATAGTCAACACAAATCCAGAATCATGTCAACTATAGCTCCTTACCTATATTCTTTTCCCCATCATTAGAGGTTTAACAAGAACCAAGTCAAGCTATATCAATACTTCGGAATATTAACTGTCCAGGTGTTTTTTGGATTATTACAGTTGTAGCCATAGGAAGTTAAGTCCCCCCCACTGTAGTTTGCTTGATACACATATGTATATGTGGACACGCTCGTTGTATCCGGCGAAACTGGAACGGTAGCCCATTCGGAAGTTCCTGTTTTAGAGCGATTGGAATTTGACTCACTAAAACCACTATTCCATTCCCCCTGCCGGACGATCCATGTATCTGCTACTTTCACCCCGTTGGTCGAGGTGGCAAAACGGAATCCGTGGTTAAACCCGCTCCACCCGGCTTGTATGGTCGATGTCCAAACAACACGAATCTGAACCGAATTCGCTGTTCTGTTCTGATACTGGAATTCAATATTATATGTTACATTCGGTCCCGTGTTTTGACTTCCGCTAACAGTTGTATATGCCACGGCGCTTGGAGTATAAACAAAGGTTATCGTCTTTGCATTAACAGAATTCCAAGTGATGCTCTGCGAAGACGGCGTATCATAGCCTGCGAATGCCTTCGGAGATATTGTATTGGTCGTATTATAAGCAAAGGTTATCTCCGAACTACCCAAGCTTGTCCCATTAGAAGACTTGTATATTATGTTATACGTATAGTTTTTCGCGCTCCAATGCGCATAAATCGTGTGATCTCCGGTGCTTGTAACCATCGTTGAGCTTGACACCTCCGAACCGCCGGAGGCCGCCGTATACCAGCCGGTGAAGGTATAGCCGGTACGTTCTGGTGTAGCAAGCGAGCCATAGGAGTGATTGTACGTGACCGATTTACTTGTCGGGCTGACACTTCCGCCGTTGGCATTGTAATACAAGGTAAGCGTTTTCTCTGACCAGTGTGCAACCAGTGTTACATTCGAAGCCGTTTTGAATTCTGTAGAGCTTGTTATTAGCGTGCCGTCAGAGGTATACCAACCGGTGAAATTGTAACCGGCGCGGGTAGCACTCGGCAGGTCCCCATAGGTACCGTCATAGGTGACGGATTTTGTGCTGTAGGAGACAGTGCCGCCGTTGGGGGTGAAGGTGATGGTGTAGCTTCGCGCAGACCAGTGTGCATACAGTATATGCTCCGAGGTTGAAGTTACATTTGTGTTTTCGGTGACCCGACTTCCGCCGCTTGCAGCAGTATACCAACCATCAAAGCTATAGCCGGCGCGCGTGGGTGTGGGAAGTGTTCCGTAGGTGTTTCCGCACAAAACCTTTATGTTTGACGTTGAAACAGAGCCGCCGTTGGCGTTAAGACTTGCATTCGCATATACCACAAAGTTAATTTCATCGCTCATTGTATAATACGGCTTACCCAGGCTTGCTAATTCAGCGTTTATCCCCGCAACATATACTCGGTATAAACCGGATTTGTCCAACGAAACAGCGTGATTTGTCCCGTTTATTTTCCAATCGGCATAGCATCGCGTTTCGGTACTGCGGTCGATGATATGAAACTCATAATAATCTGCATTTTCAACGTTGTTCCATGTACAGGAAAGCGTTTCACCCACAGAATATTCCGTTTTACCAATCGAAAGCATCGGCTTTCCGGGTTCCTTGGGAACCCAAACAGCATATAAGGTTATTTCGGTCTCCTCATCAAAGCTTGATTGTGCCGTGATCTGCGTTCCACCTTCTTCGGCAGTGAACCACCCGTAAAAGTTATAGCCGGTACGCACAGGAACCGGCAATGTGCCAACCGTATCGCCGCAAATAACACGCCGCTCGGTTTCGCTGACACTTCCCTCTCCTGCCAAAAACAGCAGTTTATAACGCTTTATCGGAGATATCGGAATCGAAACAGCAGCTTTTTCCCAGATGACGGACGATTCGCCATTTTCCAGATACAAGGTCTTGACACTTACCGTATCCTGCTTTTCCGAAACCGGAACAGTCAGCCAGTTCGAATAGACCGTTTTGGCTCTGTCGTAGCTTGACGATTTGCTCCATTCGCTTTCCGAGCCAATAGCGACGGTTTCGGTTGAAACGCCGTCGATGCTGACATAAAAGGCTTGTGCCTTTGCATAAGCATATTGCTTTGACAGGAGCTGTGTCCAAACAATACGCATTTGAATGCTATCGTCCGTGCGGTCCTTATACTCAAGTCTCACACGCGCTTTTAAATAGCAGGTTTCCTTGTCCTTGCATAATTCCACGTCATAGAAATCGGTAGACTGCGCCTCCTGGTCTTTTGCTGTCCAATGCACAGTCGGCGCGAGAGGAGAAAACGTTTGCATACTGTCTACATAGTATACCTTTACCTCGGTAGCCGTACTGTCAAAGGATACCTGCTCGGTGGCTGAAGGGGCTTCTTTGGTATGAAGCTCCATAAGCCTGCCGTTGTTATAGGCAGCTGCGACCAATACGGATACTGCCGGTCGGTCGTTCCAGACCACATCCAGTGTGAGAACCCCATTTTTGCGCAATACATTTTGAATAAGGGCGTTTGGCTGCTTCCACACCGCATATAAGGTCAGATCTTGCTCTAAGGCATAGCAATCACCGGGTGCATACGCAACAGCTCCATTCTCCGAGCGTGCCCAGCCGACAAAGGTGTGGCCGGCACGAGTAGGAACCTCTGAGGACAATACAAGCGGTTGACCGTATACCTTTTTCTGGGTACTTGGCACGTTTTCTCCATCCTCGGCATGATAAGTCACCGTATGCGGATCGAATTCGCAAATGAAACCAAGGCCTCGCGATTTAAGATTGGGCAAAGCATCATTCCAGCCGAAAGCATAGGTTGAATTGTAGATCATAAGATAGTCTTCATAGCGCTTATCCCCTTCGATCCAGTGATAATCCCATGCGTTATCCGGTTGTCCGGAATACCAGTTGCTGTATTCAAACGGCTCACCGGTAACCCATTTCCAAACGCCTTCTTCCTCCTCATCGCTTGCACCAAGATAAAATCCGACACGCTCTGTCTCCGACAGTGTGCGCGAGCCAACAAGAAGCTGTTGCTCGGCTTCATCCGTTACAGTCGCCAAATGCCCACCCAAAGCTTCACAATAGGCTTTGGCGGTCGGATAGGAGAAATAGTCCTCAAAAATCCAATAAACATGACCGTTTGCTTCCAAGACTTCGGAAGGAGAAAAGCCGTTTTGCGGCTTGATCGAAACAGAGCAATATTCGCTATTTGAATAATCAATACCAAGCTCCACACGTTCCCGGTTAATAGCCGTTATTTGGAAGGTATAGTTTCCTGCCGGAAGCGACGTGGTATAGTGCGTGTCGTATACATTCCTTTCGACGGTCGTTTCACCGGTGTCATAGTTAAAGATCAAAACCTCATACCAATCCGCATATCGCGCCGGACTCCAGAAAACCGTAAAATCGATATTTTCCGGCACAGTCGGCGACTCAACCGAAACGCGCGGTTTCTCCGGCAATGTGGATTCCCATAACGCATGCATTTCGATGTCCTCTGTTCCCACCACAAGCGTGGTGGAATCGGACGGGAAATCGGTTGCATCATAAATCTGAGAGTAAGCCACCTGCCACTTGAGAGGTGCTTCTCTTGTTCCGGCAACCCCATTCAAATAGACATAGCCAAAGTCAGCAAAGCTGCCTTCTGTTCCGCAAGTAAGCTTGTAAATATAGGTCTGCCATTCGCCGGTTCCTTTGTTGGAGGTGATCCATTCAAAGGAAGCACCATTTCCGACTGCATTGCTGACACTATTTGCCGTATAGCCAACCGGAATTTTCGCGACAAAAACATGATAGAACACGCCACCGGGTTTTGATAAACAATATTGATTGAAGCCGCCACAACCCGGATCAGTCGTACCATAGGAAGACACCTCCCAAACATCGCGCGTGTCACCCCAGGGTGTCGCGCAAGAAACCTTGTCAATGGAAACATTTCCGTCATAGCCATTATAGACACCATTATTATAGCTTCCCAAGCGTCCCAAAAACGGAGAAGAACAACACGGCTTTCCATATGGGAACACACTTTGCTCACCGCCGGAAGCCCAACCTAAGAACCGGTATCCCGGACGTGTCGGAACGGACAGGGTAAGTGTGTCGTTTATTTGTCCAGAAAGCGAAACCATGCTGCTTGAGCCGTTATAGCTTCCGCCCTCGGGGTCGATCGTAACGGTGCGCTCAGCCTTTTCCCACACGGCAAAGAACGTCCCGCTGTAATTGTAGTCGCACACCTGCCCCGGAACAAGCTCCACTCCGGTTTCGGTCGTTCCGGCCCAGCCCTTAAAAATGTAGCCCGGACGGCTCGGTATTTCCGAGGTGATGGTGAGATTCTGACCATGGCGTTTGGTTTGCGGAGCCGGGGCATCGGTACCGCCGTTGGCATTGTAAGTGAAGGTATAGTATTTGGGAGAAACGGTAAAATAGACCCAATCCGAATAGGTCCATGCAGGATAATCGGAAACGACGGTATTCATGGCAACAACGGCAACACGGTAATTACCCGGTTGAAGCGCAAGATCATACGATGTGCCAGTTACGACCCAATCGACCCATACTCGTTCATCGGTATCTGTGTTGCATACATGAAATTCAAAAAAATCACAGTTGCTGACATTGTTCCAATACACCTGCAAGCCTTGATCCTCTGTGAAGTTTGCAGAAGCTATAGTCACACTCGGCTTGCCGGGGAAAATTCGTTTCCACACCGCATACAAGGTCACGCTGCTGTTGTTGATATACTGAGAACCGGGATTATAATCGATCCGTCCGCTTCCGTTGTCAACTGTCCAACCGGCAAAGGTATAGCCGGTGCGTGTGGGGGTTACGGAAGAAAGCGTAATGGTTTCTCCCTCATATTTGGACTGGATTAAGGGGGCACCGCTGCCGCCGTTGGCATCATAAGAGATATAATATTTAGTTTTTTCGCCCCAATAGGCATATAAGGTAAGGTCATGTGTCAAGACAAAGGAATTCCCTGCATGAAGAAAACCTTCTGCCCCCTGTACCCACCAGCCCAGGAAATTGTAGCCATAGCGCGTAGGGACTTCCGAACCGATGGTGACCGTTGTCCCCTCCGGTACGGTCACAGAGGAGGGAATGGAGCCGCTGCCGCCGTTGTGGTTGTAGGTGAGGGTGCGGTTTTCTCTGGTTGTCAAATTCCAGATCTGATTACTTGCCCCAGTGGAAGTCATGACCTTGGTGCTTCCGTTGCTATTGGTCAAAGCAAGGCCCGTATTATCCGCCGGATGAATGATATAACCGCCGTTTTTCGCTTCAAACTTCCAAGTCTGCGAAGCATCAGACGTTGAGGTGTAAAGTGTAACATTATCCCCATTTGAGCTGACGCCGCTTGTAAAAACATTTAACGCACGTCCGGAGGAGTAATGCAAGGTTTTAATGGTGTAACCATTCGAAAAACGGCTGTTTGCAGAAATGGAAAATAGTTGATTCGTGCTGCCGGATTGAGCCGAAACAGAACATACGGAGTTATTGTTATCCGCGGTGACGGTCAGGTAGGAGTTGTTGTTGACTAAGTAGTAGTTGCCGGGGGTGATAGTGGAGTACGGATTTGATGATACAGCATTTTGTCCACATACATAAATATACCCTAAGAAGGTCTTACCGTTTTCACTGAGATTTGCCTGTTTTATACTTCGAGTAAATGTTTTAAAATAATAATTTCCCCAGCCAGATTCCGACGTGATAACAGTGTCTCCATCTACAATTTCAACAAAAGCAACATGACCTGCTGCTCCGCTTTGACTCCAGACAACAACCGCTCCTGGAACGGGTTTCGATATGTCAGAACTGTAGGAATAATATCCATTACTAACATTGTAAGAATACCAACCACCGGCATCTCCGTGTGAAAGCTTGGGTTCAGTACCTAAAACTTCATATGCACGTCCAAAAGCGTAGCAAGTACAATTTCCGCCATTACCCACCATCCCCCAACCCCACTGATGAAATACATTTTTGGTAGTATAATAAGGGTTAGTTGTTTCAGGTGCAGTCAATCTTGGAGTAAAACTTGTAGAAGATAAAACCGCATCTTGCTCGCTTTTTAAACCGGTATCAATATCATAACAAACAATCGTGCCTTCCGCCAAGTAACACTTTAAAACATTCGAGCTCTTCAAATAAGCTATTGAAGCATCATCCAAAATCATACTTTTCTCATGTGTTTCAACAGAATAACTAAATAGCTTATTATTATCAATATAAAAGAGCGTTGAACCCGTGACGCAAATACAGGTTACAATTCCATCAAAATCACATACAACTTGAACAGAACAATCTGTAACGTTCATTTTCAACAATCTGGATTTTTGATCTATATACTCAACCAAATAAATGCTTTTCTTCTCTTTGTCTGCCGAAACTATGCTAATAATATGCCGTTCTAAAACAGCTTCACCAACTGATGTTGATTTTTCTTTTTTATATAAATAATCTTCGTCATCGCCATTGATATAGAATACATAATCATTTAATTCTATTGTGGTACTTCCGTTATCAAAGAATCCATTTTTCTGAACCGGCGCTTGAACATCCTCTACCTTTTCAGCACTCTCTTCCACCTCAAACTCGACCTCCGCCGCCACCGACCAAGGCACAGCCGAAAGGATCATCGCCAGTGATAGGATCCAAGATAAGATTTTCCTTTTCATGCAACTTCCTCCATTGCTTATTATTTTATACTTAATGTATTGTATCACCGATATATATAAT
>CAZAWG010000031.1:0-10314 GCA_964488785.1 uncultured Oscillospiraceae bacterium
ATGCTGCCTATCTTGCCAAAAAGGCACTTGCGCGCGATATCGCGGTCTCGCACACGGATGTGCGCTATCAGGCGCTTGAACAGGAAATGCTTGAGAAAATCAATAACCTTGATATCGGTCCGCAGGGCTTTGGCGGAAAAACCACCGCCCTTGCTGTCAATATTGAGACATATCCCACCCATATCGCCGGACTTCCGTGTGCTGTGAATATCGGTTGCCACGTGACCAGACATAAAACAGCCGTCCTTTAAGCACGTTCATAAAGAATCCCGGAAAATATCGGGTAATCTTTTAGATAATTTCACCAAAACCCCTTTACAAATCCGCTTTCCTGTGGTATACTATATACGAAGAAAGGGAAACCTTTCAATAATTCACAGGAGGCAGAAGATATGAAACTGACGATCACGGGAAAAAAATTTACGGTAACAGAAAAAATTTCTGAAAAGATCACCGAAAAGCTTGGAAAATTCGATAAGTATTTCGAAGAAGAAGCGGTCGGAACGGTCGTGCTTCGCTCCCGTAAAATGGCTGAGATCATTGAGATCACGATACATTCCAAGGGCACCATGTTCCGTGCCGAGGTGGAGGATGAGAGCATCTTAAATGCTTTGGATAAGGCGGTAGACATCATCGAACGCCAGATACGCAAGAATAAGACACGCCTTGAGCGACGCTTAAAGGCGGGCGCGTTCGATAAGGTGGCTCTGGCCGATAGCCAGTGGAACGATATCGAAGAGGAAGAAATACGCATCACACGCACCAAGAAATTCATCGTTAAGCCGATGACCCCGGAGGAAGCGGTGCTTCAGATGAATCTGTTAGGACATGAATTCTTCTTGTTTATCAACGCAGAGGATGAAAAGCTTTCGCTGGTCTATAAGAAAAAGAACAGCGAATATGGCTTGATCGAAACCATTACAGAATAAAGAATACTGAATCGCAGGGCGAGGGCTATGACGCGCATCATAGCCCTCGCTCCATTTTTATCCTTTTTTCTTCTTGGACAGGGGAGGGGGCGACTGCAAGAACACTGAAGCTTGCGCGTTATTGGTGAATTTGCATAAATTGTGAAGAAGTGACGAATACGCTGCACAAAATGCACAAATAACATAATTACAAGATGTAGTGGAGTGCCTGTAAAAACGATTGTACATCTTGCGAATTGCACGTGTGGTTCCATAGGTTTACATAATGCGGTTGACATAACATTTTGCCATAATTCACGAAAATGAAAAATCTTCCTTGACCCTCTTGCTTTTTGACCTCAAAAAAGGTATAATAATAACAGAAAAAGCTTTAGGGCTTCGTGAAAAGACCGCAGTGCATATAGATGGCATTGCGCTTTCTTTGTCTTTTCGCATAAGATGAAAGGTGTGTTATCTTTGCGTTTAACTTCTATTGGTGCCGGTAATATGGCTTCTGCCATTTTACGCTCGATCATTTCCTCCGGTCGTATCAAAGCGTCCGATCTTACTGTTTTTGATATCAATACAGATAAATATCCGGCTTTTTCTGAATTGGGCGTTAACTGTGCAGCCACCGTTAAAGAGGCTGTTGCTGCTTCCGAATTGGTTTTGCTTGCCGTCAAG
Source organism: uncultured Oscillospiraceae bacterium (assembly GCA_964488785.1). Classification (GTDB taxonomy): domain Bacteria; phylum Bacillota; class Clostridia; order Oscillospirales; family CAG-382; genus UMGS882. The sequence goes on from CAZAWG010000031.1 coordinate 1,593, forward strand.
CCGCAGGACTATGAGACGGTTTTATCCGGCATTAAGCCTCTGGTAGAAGATTCAAAAAAGATATTTATCTCGATCGCCGCCGCTATTTCCACGCGCTTTATATGCGATACATTGGGAAAAGAGTTTCCGGTCGTTCGTGTTATGCCGAACACACCGTTGCTTATCGGCTATGGTGCAACTGCCATTTCGCGTAATACCGCAGTGGACGATCGGCTATATACCAAGATCTGCGGTCTGTTTGCCGCCTCCGGAAGCGTTGTTTCCCTGCCGGAGGAGCAGATGAATGCTGTCATATCGGTCAATTCCTCCAGTCCAGCCTATGTGTATCTCTTTGCTAAGGCTATGATCGACAATGCAGTCTCTCAAGGGCTTGAGCATGATATGGCCAAGGATCTTGTTTTTCAGACCTTAAAGGGCTCTGCGGAGATGCTCATTCATTCCGAGCTCGACCCGGACGAGCTTATCCGCATGGTCGCTTCTCCCAAGGGAACGACCGAAGCCGCATTAAAAAGCTTTGAGGAAAACCATTTCTGCGATATCGTGTCGGACGCCATGAACGCCTGCACACATCGAGCCAATGAGATCGCCCGATAGCGCCGTGAAGCGAAAGCTACAGGTCTTTCGCTCCACAGGTATACCGCCGATCGACGATTTTCTCCGCTACATGGACGCAACTAAGGAGGCTGCGCTTAATACGCTCTCCGCTTATCAGCGTGATCTTGTTGCCTTTCATGCGTTTGTTACTGCGGAAGCTGAGGAAACACCGGAGCCTTCCTCGCTCCTTTGTGTGGATGCTGACACCATCGAGGCCTATAGAATGTCGCTCATAGAAAAGGATATGTCCGAATCCTCCATATCGCGTTCTATGTCTACGCTGCGTACCTTTTATAAATATCAGTACGTCAATGGAGCCATGGCTGAAAATCCGGCACGCGACGTTAAAAACAAACGCACGGAGAAAAAAGAGATTTGTGTTTTGTCCACAAGTGAAGTTGAACGCTTGTTGGAGGCCCCGGATACGACCGATATCAAGGGCATTCGCGATAAGGCTATGTTGGAGACACTGTATGCAACCGGAATGAAGGTTTCGGAGCTGATCGCGCTGAATGTGGAAGATGTCAATTTCATGTTAGGGCTTGTCACTTGCCGCAAAAGCGATAATCATCACGAGGATCGTGTGATCTATCTGTATAATAAAGCCATCTCGGCTCTGAACGCTTATCTCGATCTCTCGCGCCGGTTTCTTGTGTCCGGCGAAAAGGAGCAGGCGCTCTTTTTGAACATCAACGGTGGCAGAATGTCTCGTCAAGGCTTCTGGAAGCTGTTAAAGACGTATGCGGAAAAGGCCGGTATTACGCAAAATATCACGCCACACACTCTTCGTCATTCCTTTGCGGCGCATCTTCTGGAAAACGGAGCGGATATTCGGGATATCCAACAAATATTAGGACACGCCGATATCGCTTCGACCCAGCTGTATGTCGAGTACGTTCGACGCCATATGAAGAACTCCTATCTAAAGTTTCACCCACGTGCGTAGCATAGGTTACATATGTTTCATATCAAATTCACAATTTGCGTGTATACTAAATGCATCCCTTTTTGGGGATGCATTGTGTTTTTTTGCGATAAACGCACATGAAAGGAATACCGCATGAAAAAATTCAGACTTTTCAGCTATGAGCCGCCTGCCAAGGGCGTAAAAAAGGACAACGATCGTGCCGGCGTTCGAACCGATCTTCCCGGCTTTTTCGTGATGTACGGACGCAAGTTCTGGAATCTGTCCAATTTGAATCTGTTGGTCGCCGTTTATATTCTGATCGTTTCTTTAGGTGTTTGGAAGCTTGCCGCCTATCCGGTTGCTTTCTATTGCTTTTTGGGTGTCGCGGCACTTGCCTTTGGCATTGTCAATACAGGCGTTGCCTATGTTGTGCGCGGCTATGTGCGCGGCGACCCGGTCTACATACTGTCGGATTTCCGCTATGCCGTCAAGCATAATTTTCTCCAAGGACTTCTTTTGGGTATCCTCGACCTTGTGATCATCGTTCTTCTGGTATTCGACCTGTTCTTCTGGAGTGGGATGGATTTAGACTATCTGACCTCCTACACCGAGCCTGCCCCAGACGAGCAATCGCAGCTGGTGGAGGGGGACTCGACAGGCTCCGAAATGAATGGCGTTTCGTTTGAACAGAGTGAAGTGCAAAACGCCGAAGCCGTTTCCGGTTCGGATGCGCAGGTGACCGGTGAACCAGACATAGCGGCTCCACAGCCGGTCGAAAAGGAACACAGCTTCTTGGATGGGGTCTTTTTCTACACCTGTATTTTCTTACTCATCCTTTACAGCTTTATGCGTAATTATATGTACCTCCTGCTTGTCACCTTTAAGCTCTCGCTCTTTAAGATCCTCAAAAATGCCTTTATTTTTGCCGTGCTCGGCATTAAGCGCAATCTTGTTGCACTGCTTGGAATGCTTTTGGTGTGCTTTATCAACGTGTATGCCTTTGTGCTTTTGCCGCTTGTCGGGCTTACGCTTCCGCTCATCATCACAACGGCAACGCTCAGCTTTATCGGTGCCTATGCCGCTTATCCCATCATCAAAAAGTATATGATCACGCCGTATTACGATGACCAAGAGGTGTTCGAGGAATACGACCGCATTTTCGTTGACCGCGAATAAAAAAGTGGGATGGATCCCTTTGTGGGTTCATCCCCTGTATATGTTTATGTGTCGTTCTGCGGCTCCTTCTCGTCCTTCTCGGTCGGTTCGGTCGTGTCCTGCGAACGCCCTACGCGCTTGACGCCGGAAGAGAGTGGATTGTTGTTCGCCGCTTCAACAAGCTTATTGGAATCGATGTGGGTGTATATCTCGGTGGTGGACAGATTTTCATGCCCCAAAATATCCTTCAGCACACGAACATCGGTGCCGCCGTAATTGTACATTAGGGTCGCGGCGGTGTGGCGCAGCTTGTGTACCGACATTCCGGGTCGCGCCAGTCCCGCATTCTCCAAATGCTTGTAGATCAGCCATTGCACGGTTTTCACGCTGATACGATTGCGGTTGCGTGAGATAAAGAGCGCCTTGTTGTCGGGCATTTTAACATCGGTCGGACGAACCTTTAAGTAGCTGCGGAGTGCATCGCGGCAGGCATCGTTTAAAAAAATGCGGCGTTGCTTGTTGCCTTTGCCGATAACCGTGAGCGAGGTCATATCCTTGGTGATGTCGGTCAGATCGATCCCAACAAGCTCGGAAACACGCAGACCACAGTTGAGAAACAATGTGATGATGGCGAAATCGCGTTCCGCATATTTCCCATCTACGCCGGATAACAGCTCCTTGGATTCCTCTAAGGATAAATACTTAGGAAGCCGCTGTTCCTTTTTGGGAGACTCGATGTTCTCTGCCGGATTATGCTCCAGCTTCATGATGGTTTTGGTGAGATATTTGTAAAACGACCGTAAGCACGACAGCTTGCGCAAGCGCGAAGCCGTGCTTTGATTGTTAAGCTCTTCCTTCACAAAGGACGTATACTCATAGATGTCCTGTGCAGTGGCGCTTGCAAACAGTGCGTTGTCGGCAGCCGAAAAGGAAATCTCCGAAAAGGCAATGCTTTCGTATTTCTTCGGGTCTTTTTTTACAAGAAGATACCGTGCAAACGTGCGCAGATCGTAATAATAGTTGTTGGCGGTCAGCGTGGAACGGTTCTGAATACCGGTTTTGTACGCTAAAAAACGCTGTACCCATTCCGGTGCATCGCTGTAATCGACCTTGTTTGGCATAGGGGACACTTCCTCTGCGGATTTTTTCTATATAAGTGTACCACATTTTCAAAATATTTGCAAGTCTTATTTTGGAGGGAGGGCGTATTGTATGTCTTTTGACGCTATCACCGACCATATTTTTCACCTAAAGGTGCCGTTTGAAGATCTGTATACGGCTGTGTTTCTGTTTGAGAACAAAGGAAGGTATTTGCTGTTTGACACGGCGACGACCGCATCGGATGTCGAAAGCTGCATTCTCCCGGCGCTCAAGGCTATGTCCGCGAAACCAGAGCTTCTCGTCTGCTCCCATCTGCACGAAGATCATGCCGGCGGACTTCCAACGCTTGAAAAAGACCTTCCGGACTCTACCATTGCCGTCTTTTCGCCGGTATACGCGATGGAAGAGCGCCCTGTCCACCACCTTGTGGACGGCGAACATTTACTTGAACGCTTTTGCGTTGTCCATCTGCCCGGACACACCGAGGATTCCATAGCCTTGTATGATACGGTAGACCACGTGCTTGTCACCGCCGATTGTCTGCAATTGTATGGTGTGAGCCGCTATGGCACCGGGGTCACACTCCCGGCGGATTATCGAAGGTCGCTTGCGCGTGTGCGCACGCTGTCACCCAAGGTATTAGTCGCTTCCCACGAATATGTGCCGCACGGAAGCATGGCAAGGGGGACAGAGGAAGTCGCGCGGTATTTGGATACCTGCGAGGCGGCACTTTCGCTTGTCGAAACACTCATCGCGCAGTGCCCAAGCCTCTCTCGTGAGGAGCTTGCCGCCCAATATAGCGCCTCTCATCCGGAGCTTCCGCCCGTTGGAGCATGGACGTTTGAAAGTATACGAAGGGCACAGTAGCTTCACCTGTGCAAAGAAAGGAATAAAAACATGAATATTCAGACCCTATGGCAAAAAAAAGGCTCGATCATCAAAAAACTGTGGCTCAACCAGTTTGCGTTCTCTTTGTTTGGACTGTTTGTCGCCTCGGCCTTGTCCGGTACACTGTGTGTGCTTGCCGGTGTGTTCTCTCTCTTGTTCTATCTGTCGGTCGTGGGCTTTGCTGTGCTTGATGATGCACAAAAGGACCGCATTATGGTCAAAGCGGGCAGGGGAGCCGGACTTTCGGCACACACCGGTCTTGCCTATACAACACTCGCCTTTGCGCCCAGTGCCCTTGTGATCGGGATATATACGGTGTATACCTTTTTCGCATCGGAGATGGCCGGTGTTTTCCATACCATTTATTTTCTTCTGGTGAAATACGTTTTTGCCGGTGAAGTGTTGGGAATCGATGTCGGACTTACCAAATATACCTACGATGCCGTGCATCAGGTGCGTACAAGCACAGCATCTCCGACTGTTCTGTTTTGCAGTGATCACGCCTTTTTCCAGCTTGCCTTCATCGTTCTCGGTGTGCTTGTGCTGGCGCTCGTTTATCGCCTTGCCTTTACCGGTAGGATCTCCTATAATACCACAAACACCTCGCGTAAGGACGCATAAATATCTTTTTCCCTTCGTATAGTAAATCTGTACGGAGGTGGAAAGCTGTGAAAAAAACGCTCGTTCCCTTTTTGCGCCTGTTTTTGTTTCTGTTGTGCTTTGCACTCACGTTGACAGCGGTGTCTCTTTGGTGTCTGACCATGCACCGGTCTGGCGATGCTAAGCCGACCGCCAGACAAAAGAAAGAAGTAATCCCATCACTATCCATCGTTTTAGACCCCGGTCATGGGGGAGAGGATGGCGGCGCGGCGGTGGAGGGCATATTGGAAAAGGATATCAATCTATCCATTTGCGAAAAAACAAAGGCTATGTTCGCCTTGTCCGGCTATCCGGTCTGTATGACGCGCACAGAGGATAGGCTTTTATATGAAAACGGCGAGGAAAACCGAAAAAAATACTACGACCTCGTTCACCGTGCCGAATTCGCTTCCTCCTTTGAAAACGCATTGTTTATCAGCGTTCATCAAAACAAATTCGAAATACCGAAATATAAGGGACTTCAGGTGTATTACAGCCCTCATCATCCCTTGAGTGAAGCCCTTGCCGCCTGTATTCAAACGAATGCGCGAACGTATCTTGACCCCACCAATCACCGGGAGATCAAAAAAGCCGATCACCGCATACGCGTCCTTTCGTCCTTGGAAATGCCGGCAGTGCTTGTAGAATGTGGCTTTTTGTCGAACCCGGAGGAAGCGGCTCGACTTTCCACGGAGGCATATCAGAAAAAGCTTGCCTTTCTTATTTTTTTATCCTCTCTGCAATTTATCGAAGAAAACGGAGAATCGTTACCATGAAAAGCAGAACACAATATGTTTGCTCCGAATGCGGAGGTATCAGCGCCAAATGGTTCGGAAAATGCCCCTCCTGCGGCGAATGGAACACGCTTGAGGAAAGCGAAGCACAGACAATGGCTCCGCATTCTTCCTCGACCTTGCATAAAAGTGCATATGTCGCGCCGGTGCGTGAAACACCGCTGTCCTTTTCTATTAACAGCGTACAGATCAAGGAAGAGCCACGCTCCAAAACCGGCATTGGCGAATTTGACCGTGTGCTTGGCGGTGGACTCGTCAAAGGCTCGGTCACGCTTCTTTCGGGTGAACCGGGTATCGGAAAATCAACTCTTCTCTTGCAGATCTGTGGCGTTCTCAGCGATTCCAACCGTCTTCTCTATGTATCTGGGGAAGAATCTCCCTCCCAGATCAAGCTGCGCGCCAAGCGCTTAGGCATTGCCAACGATTCCATTCTGCTGTACACCGAAACCGATATCAATGAGATCCTCGCGGAGGTTGGCGCGACCTCGCCCGATGTGGTCATCATCGACTCAATCCAAACCATGACCGATGTCAATTCCTCCACCGGCGCAGGCACCGTCACACAGGTGAAAAACACCGCTTCTCGGCTCATTCGTATGGCTAAGACCGATGGAATTTCAGTCATCATCGTGGGGCACGTCAATAAAGACGGCGCAATCGCCGGTCCCAAGGTGCTTGAACATATGGTGGATACCGTCTTATACTTCGATGGGGACAAGCAGTATTCCTATCGTATGCTGCGCGCGGTCAAAAACCGATTTGGCTCGACCAATGAGATCGGCATCTTTGAAATGGAAGCCGAGGGTCTGTGCGAGGTGGAAAATCCCTCTGAATATCTGCTGTCACAACGCCCACTCGGCGTGTCCGGTAACTGCACCATGTGCGCCATGGAGGGAACGCGCCCCTTGCTTGCCGAGATCCAGGCACTTGTCACACCGACCGTGTACCCGGCACCACGCCGCACATCCACCGGCTTTGATTATAATCGCCTTAACCTGCTGTCCGCCGTGTTGGAAAAGCGGATGGGGCTACGGCTCAGTAACGCCGATATCTTCATGAATGTTGTCGGAGGCTTGCGTGTAGACGACCCATCCGCTGATCTTCCGGCTTGTATGGCACTCATTTCCGGCTGTAAGGATATTCCCTTGAACGATAAATTAGTCGCGATGGGGGAGATCGGGCTTGCCGGTGAATGCAGAGCCATTGCCGGTATCGAACACCGCGTGCGCGAATGCGTTCGTTTGGGGTTTGAGACCATCGTTATCCCACACAGAAATTACGAAAAATCGCGTGTCCCGCTGGAAAAAGCAGCCGAAAGCGCAAGACTGATACCGGTTAAGAGCCTGTTTGATACACTCAAGCTGTTTCCGGCAAAAGACTGAAGGCCATGAAGCTTGCGGTTATAGACAGTCGTATGCCGGAGGCGTTGCAAGCCCGGCTCAGACAGGCGTTTTCGGTCATGCCACTTCCACCGGAGCCACGTCTGGATGCTCCTATACAGGCGCACCCGGATATGCTTATTTTTCCATATCCGGATGGAATGCTCATCATGCAACAGACGGCAGAGCGGTGTTCAATCGGTTTGAAACAAATGTTCTTTTCTGAAAGCAGGGGATTCGAACAAATTCACGTACAAAACCCTGATGATAGACAAGGAACGATACGTTACCCAAAGGACTGCTTTTTAAATTTTGCGCGGTGCGGGGAATATCTGATCGGAAATTTTGCCATTGCGCCGGCTGAGCTGCAAATGCTCGTCGCGCGTTATAAATGGAAAATGCTTCCGGTCCGTCAAGGCTATGCGAAATGCAATTGTTGTATTGTGTCCGAAAATGCACTCATCACGGAAGATCATGGCATTGCAAAGGTTTGCCGGGGTGCCGGTATCGATGTGCTGTTATTACAGACACACGCTGTGCGTTTAGCGGGCTATGCATACGGCTTTATTGGCGGCGCGAGCTGTGATATATATGAAAAGAACGGTCGTAGGCAGCTATTTTTTCTTGGGTGCATAGAAGACCATCCGGAATACACGAGAATTTTCGAATTCTGCCAAAAACACGATGTGACCCCGACTTCCATATCGGATGAACCGTTAACAGACTGGGGAAGCGTCTTTCTTATACCATAAGAACTCAAGGAAGAGCCAGAAATAGAGATATATCTAATTGCGTAAAATCAGAATTTTGTATAATTGAGGGGATAGATAACGGAAAATATACCCGTTTTATACCCAAATATCGATGATAATAATAAAGGACGGAAAGTAAATGTCAACCACAATAGATGCAAGAATTGAAAGCTACGATGTACAACCCAACGATCTTATCCGCCCCTCTGCATTGTTTCGGATGTTTCAGAAATCAGCTGGTGACGATTTGGATCAGCGCGGACTCACATATGATCGTCTGCGTGAGCATGGAATCGTATTTGTATTATCCAAAATGACAGTGACGTTTTTTCGTGATATTCGTTCCTATGACCAGGTAGCGATAAAGACCTTTCCACGTGGCTGCAAAGGCGTGGCGTTTCACCGTGATTTCGATGTTCTTGTTGATGGTATGCGCGCCGCCTATGCCAATTCTTCCTGGGCTATCATCGATGTGAATGACCGAAAACTGCTTCGTCCCGGTGCGATTGAGGT
>CAZAWG010000032.1:0-10262 GCA_964488785.1 uncultured Oscillospiraceae bacterium
CTTGCTGGCTGTTGTTGCAGCCGGTACCATGCTTCTCACATCCTGCGGCAACGATACCAAGGATACCGAAAAGGATCCGAATGGCGTCGCATCCAAGATCGTTCTCGCTACTGGCGGTAATACCGGTACCTACTATGCCTATGGTATGGCTATGGGCAAGATCCTGCAGGATCACACCGGCATCAAATTTGATGTTCAGTCCACCGGCGCATCCAAGGCCAACATCCAGCTCATCCAGACAGGCGAGGCAGACATGGCTGTCGTTCAGAACGACGTTATGTACTATGCTTACACCGGCACCGACCTCTTTGAGGGCGCACAGACCAAGGATTTCTCGGCTCTTGCCATCCTCTATCCGGAGGTTTGCCAGATCATCGCTTCCAAGGACAGCGGCATCACCTCGGTTGCAGATTTAAAGGGCAAGCGCGTTTCCGTGGGTGACGCAGGAAGCGGCGTTGAATTCAATGCCAAGCAGATCCTTGCCGCTTATGGTATCGACATGAACAAGGATATTGAAAAGCAGAACCTGGGCTTTGGTCCTTCGGCAGACGCTCTCAAGGATGAAAAGATCGATGCGTTCTTCTGCGTGGCTGGTATCCCCACCACCGCTATCACCGATCTTGCTATGAGCAACGATATCACCGTGGTTCCGGTTGACGATGAAAAGTATGCAGAATTAGTCGCCCAATACGGCTTCTATACCCGTCAGACCATTCCGGCCGACACCTATGGCGGCATGACCGAGGATGTTCCGGCTGTTGCTGTTATGGCTACCTATATCATCGACAACGATGCTTCGGAAGAGACGGCTTATCAGATCACTAAGGCTATCTTCGAGAATAAGGAAGAGATCGCTGCTGCTCACGCCAAGGGTGCAGAGCTGAACAGCGAAACTGCTATCGATGGTATTCCGGCTGAAGTTCCGCTCCATCCGGGCGCAGAGAAGTATTTCAAGGAAATTGGCGTTATCGCTGAGTAATCCATGAAAAAAATGGCCGCCGCAGCCGCTTGTATTCTTGCGGCTGCGGCTTTTCTTTTCGCATGGCTCCACAGTACGGCGTGCCCGGAATTGGTGTTATATAACACCGAAACGGGAAAGGTGCTTCGCACGTTTGATGCGCCGGAGGGAACGGAGTTTGCGGTCAGCTTTATCCATTCCGTGAATCTCAGCCCGGTGACGGATGTGTTTGTCGTCAGGGACGGCTGTCTGTATGCCGACCGCACGATCTATTCCGCCTTTGGCGCGGGTGTTCAGTCTACGCTTGAGCCGGGACAGACACTTTCCTATGACCAGGCTGGTAACATGGTCGTATCCGGTTTCAACACGGTGTTCCCGGAAGTGAAGTATATCGTGGGGACCGTATATGACCATGTTCTTGTGATCGGGGATGAAACGATAAGCTTGACCGAGCTATGCGGAAAAAACGCACATATTGCGTTTTGCTTACGATAGCATAAAAATTATAAAGGAGGTATTCCCTTGTCCGATAAGAAAACTGCCGCATCGGTGGCTGGCGCTCAAATGGGTGCAGGTCTTACCGATGGCGAAGTCAATACCAAAAGCGCCGATGAATTAATGGCCGAATTCGACCGCGAATCCAATACACGCCATTTCGTGGGGGTTTCGGGGCTTCTCATCAAGATCGCCTTTTTAGCGTTTGCTGCCTTTGCATTCGGCACACGCTTCTTCACCCTGCCGGAGCAGGTGCGCATGACGGCCTTTTTAGGCATCATCGTGTTCCTTGGCTTCTTGATCTATCCAGCGTATAAAAAACAGTCGGCAAGAGTCAATTATGTTCCGTGGTATGATTTTATTTTCGCCGTAGTCGGCTCGATGCCGTTTTTCTACTATGCCATCAATTTTGAAGCCATCACGCATCGTGCCGTGGCTATCAACGATGTGGATAAGATCATGGCCATCTTAGGCATTCTGTTCTTGTTCGAGCTTTGCCGCAGAGCGGTCGGTGTGCCGATCTTATTCGTGGCGGGTGGCTTCATTGCGTATGCCTTTGCTTACGGAAAATCCTTAAATTCGATTTTGTACAATCTGTTCTATACCACCAATGGCATTCCCGGAACGCCCCTGAACGTCTGCTCGACCTTCATCGTGTTCTTCATCATTTTAGGTGCCTTTTTGGAAAAGACCGGTATCGGCGGATTCTTTGTAGACCTGGCAAACTCGGTTGCCGGCTATGCGTCCGGCGGACCGGCGAAGGTCGCCGTTATCTCTTCGGCTTTGGAGGGTATGTATTCCGGCAGCTCGGTGGCGAACACCGTCGGCAGCGGAAGCGTTACCATTCCGGTCATGAAGAGCATCGGCTATAAGCCGGAATTCGCTGCCGCCGTTGAAGCCGCGGCTTCCACCGGTGGTCAGATCATGCCGCCGATCATGGGTGCGGCCGCTTTCCTCATGGCAGAGCTTACCGGTATTCCGTATGCCACCATCGCGGTGGCGGCTATCCTGCCGGCTGTTCTGTATTTCACCGGTATTTTCATGATGATCCATTTCGAAGCCAAAAAGCTTGGCTTAAAGGGACTTCCTAAGGAGAGCATTCCGAACTTCTTCAAGCTGTTTGCGCACAAGGGCTACCTGTTCCTTCCGATCATCGTGCTTGTAGTCCTGATGTCCATAAACCGCACACCGGCACAGTCGGCGTGTATGGCGATCCTTACCACCATGCTGCTCATGCTGGTGACGGACATCGTGAAGATGGTTAAAAATCTGAATACGGCCAACAAGATCGATTTGGTCATTTCGGCACTTCCGATTGTTACCTTCCTTGTTTGTATGTTTGCTCTTGGCATCAAGATGGAAAACGCTGCTATTCTTGCAGGTCTTGTTTACATCGTGGTTTCCTTCTTCGGCAAAGAAACACGCGAATCCGGTAGAATTTCGCTTGAAGCTCTTGAGACCGGTATGCGCAATACCATGGGTGTGTCGCTTGCCTGTGGTCTTGCCGGTATCGTGGCCGGTGTGGTCACCCTGACCAGCCTTGGCTCGACCCTCATCAATGTCATTGTTCCAATCGCGCACAACAATCTGTTCTTTGCGCTGTTCTTGACTATGGCTACCTGTATCGTTCTTGGTATGGGCGTTCCGACCACGGCAAACTACCTGATCATGGCGACCATCACCGCACCGATCCTCATCAAGATGGGACTTCCGACGCTAGCGGCGCATATGTTCGTGTTCTACTTCGGTATCGTTGCGGATATCACGCCTCCGGTTGCGCTTGCTGCTTATGCCGGAAGTGCTATCGCACATTCCAATCCGTTGAAAACAGGTGTGACGGCAACACGTTTGGCGATCACTGCTTTCATCATCCCGTACATCTTTGCGTATAACCCCAAGATGCTGTTCATCGATGCCGGTGTGATCGATATTGTGACCATCATCATCACCTCGTTTATTGGTGTGTTCGCACTTTCCGCAGGTCTGGAGGGCTATATGTTCCGCAAGCTCCGCTTCTATGAGATCATTCCGCTCATCGTGGGTGGATTGCTTATGATCTATCCGGGCGTTGTGTCGGATACCATTGGTATCATTCTGGTCGCGGCGGTGATCCTGTATCAGATATACACCATTCGCAAAAATAAGCCGGTCAATGGATAAATAACCGTTTGAAGGTTAAGAAGCTCATCGTGTGATGGGCTTCTTTTTTGCATAACTTATGCTTACGCGGTTATACTAAACGCGAACATAGAAGAAAGGAAGGAAAAAACTATGTCAACGCGTTTCAAAAAAGGAATATCGCTTGTATGTGCCACTGGACTATGTGTGTGCGCCTGCGCAGCGGCTCCGCTTCTCAGTCCGGCACTTCACGCTTTACAGGGGCATCTGAAACTGCAAAAATGCGCTCTTTCGGGGCAAAGCGTTCGCTTTTCTGAGCAAGAACTCGACCGTGCCCTTGGCACAAAGACCGAATTTATCCGGGTGGAACAGCTCCCCGCCCTGCAGGAGGGAATGCTGATGCTTGAGGATGTCCGCGTTTCCGAGGGACAGCTCATTGCAAGAGAGGATTACGACCGGCTGACCTTTGTCCCGACGGATGAAACGGTGGAGACTGTTTCGTTTGCTTTTTCGGATGCTTCGACCGATGTGCGTGTGAGCTGTGTGGTGAATCTTTTGGAGGAAGTGAATCTCGCGCCTCAAACCCAGGCACAGCGCTTTACAACGGCGGAAAGCATTGCCGTCTGCAAATTTTTGAAGGCAAGTGACCCGGAAAGGGATGCAATGACCTTCCGTATCACCAATTACCCGGCGCACGGTCGAGTGGAATTGGATGAGACGGGCTATTTTCGTTATACTCCCACAAGCGGCTACACCGGCGAGGATTTCTTTGAATATGCCGTATGCGACTGCTACGGCAATCAAAGTGAATCGGAACGTGTGTCGTTTCGTGTGACAAAGCCGGCCACGTCCTTTCGCTTTGACGATCTGTCGGAGCATTGGGCTGCGAATGCCGCACTGCGCGTAGCGGAAAAAGGGCTGATGACCGGTGTGACCGAGGGTGACAAAATTCTTTTTGAACCGAACGAAACGGTGTCGCGCGGTGATCTGTTAGCCATGACCCTGATCGCCGCCGGAAAGGAAGCCTCTATCGATTTTACCGCAAGGACCGCCTTTGCCGATGATGCTTCCATTCCGCTCAACATCAAGAGCTATGCGGAATATGCGCGTGTAAACGGGATCGTGAAGGGACAAGCCGCTGAAAACGGTGTAGCCGTGTTTTCCGGCACCTCCGGTATCACCCGTGCCGAAGCGGCGGTCATGATCGACCGTGTGTTGGCGCTTCCGGCGGCAGAGGAGGGAGCGTTGTCCGCTTTTTCTGATGGTGCGGATACCCCGGAATGGGCAAGAGAAGCCATGGCGCGTGTGACGGCGTGTGGACTTTTGAGTGGGACCGGCTTTGGCGAGCTGCGTCCAAACGCGTGTGTGACACGCGCAGAGGCGGCGGAGCTGATATGCAACATCAGCGATCATATGGAAAGCCATGAAGAAGTGCCGAAAACAAAGCGAACGCTGTGGAATCTGTTTGGACTTTTGGATAAATAGGAATTAAAAAAGTGGAGCGGTAAAAACAATCGTTTTTACCGCTCCACTGGCGTGTTTAGTTCTTATGAAAGTGTCTTGGAAGCTGCCTCGTAGATCGGCTTCAAGCCATCGTTTGCAAACATAAAGACCTTGACGGTTTTAGCACCGGTGGCAGAAGAGAAGGTAAAGGTATAGTCCTCGGTGGTGTTGGAAGCAAGAAGCTTCATATCCAACATTCTTCCGTCCTCATCGTAGAGTGCGGCGGCGAGCTGACAGCTGACGCCGGACGGAACGCCGGGCTCCTTCACATTGACCGTGAAACCGGCATCGGTCGTGGCAGTGGTCGGAGTCGGCATGGTAAACAGCTTGGAAACCCAAATATCGACCTCAGCGCCGGTAGCGGCGGCAGCCGACAGGGACAGACTTGCAGCGAAAAGCGCGAGAATGCAGGTAAGCTTGGATAAACGATACTTCATGACAATCACTCCTCATGGTATACTGGAATCTTCTTATGCTTATTATAGCAATGTTTGCCAAAAATGTCAAGCCTTTTTGAACAAAAACTGGGAATAAAGGCGCATTTACTGCATGGAGGATGAAATGTGGATATAACGTCCGTCCTTTGTATAGGAGAAACCGCAGAGCTCACACAGAACATCCAGGCTCAACATCGGGAGTCCATCGCAAAGGGTGAGAGGAGCGGGAAGCTTCTTCTTTTTGCCGTTGACCAACACGGTGTCCTTGCCGACGGTGAAGTACATTTTGGTTTCTCCGTGTAAGAGGTACAGTGTCTGTTCCTCGCGATACCATTCATGATAGAATTTTAGTGCCTTATACGGCTTATTCTGCTCAAACGGAATGAATACGCCCTTTTCCGTCACCTGCACCGGCACGGAGCATTCGTGCTTTTCGCCGTCCACGGTCAGAAGAATGGAGGTGGTATCGGTGGTGAATTCGATATATTCAAGCTCAAAGGAGCCGGCTGTGTCGGTCGGGTCTAAGCGCAGACCGGTAAGCGTGCCGTTCCAGGTAGGAAGCGCGGCAAGGTCATAGTAGCAATCGGTCCATTCATTGGGATGCAAGAACTGGCGTGCGCCTTTGCTTTCCGACCAGTTTGGTTCGCTGTCTGTGACAAAATATACACCGCAATCCGTACCGCCGCCTGTATGGGAAGCGGCTTTCACACGAAGGTGTAAACCCTTTATTTTGTCTGTGTCAAGCGACAGACCGTCTAAAATGAGCTGTGGATCGAAGAAATCCGAATGACCGCACAGATGTCCATCGCGGTTTTCGATGACTAAGCCGTTTTCGCTTCTCCAGTCGGCGGCCTTCAGTGTGACTGCTTCGACCGGCTCCTTAGGTGCGACCTTTTCGAGATACTGTTCACAGCGGACAAGACCGCGTCCTTTGGGATAGAGATAGCCCAAACGGTCGAGCTGGTGCGCATCCGGGCGCAAATCGATATGCGACTCCGGCTCATTGGTAAAGGCCTTGCGCATTTCGTCAAGGTATCCGAAGCCGTGCAGATTGGAGGGGCAGATATAGGTGCCTTCGCCGTATTCGTTCCAGGTGGAGAACATGACGAGCTTGCGCTTCCAGTCCTCGCCTTCGTTGTTGGGAAGAACGTCCTCCTTAAACCAGCGCAAGCATTCGCCCATATCCTCGCAGGTCATCTGCGGTGTGCGCGGACTGCCCCAGCCGATGCGGTTGAAGCCGGTGGAAACGGTGGGAACGACATGAACGAGCTTTTGCTCACGCTGCGACGTGATACGTTCCTTGGTGTAATCGGGATCAAAGCCCTGAGGTCCCCAGTTGTAGGCGTAAACGCCATCAAGGCCACACTTTTGTATGGCTTCGGAGGGCGCACCGCAGGCAAGGAAGATCGCGCCGTCAAAGCCTAATTCCTTGACCTTTTCGCGCACATAGTCGAGCTGCTCCTTGACGGCTTCCTCGGAGCCAAAATCTTTGACTAAGTAATTCGAGCCGAACACGGCGATGAGTACCTTGTTGTCGATGGTGAAATAGCGCGGATCGGAGAAGAAGTAATCCATCCAATACGGAACGATGTGTTCCCGGAAGGCCTTCACATCCGGATGTGCGCAGTTCATGGCTTCCCACAGAAGAGCAAATTTCATTTGATCTCCGTATTTGGCGTTGAAGTGACCGCCATGGAGCGCGGCCGAAAGACCGGTATTGACTACCGGCGCGTGGGGTTGATTGTTATACCAGCAGTACAGCTCGAAATCCAGACCATGCTCCAGCATCCATTTGATCTCCCAGTCGGCGACCTCCGGAAGTCCTTCGTCGTAGTAGCCCATATAGGTCTGATTTTCGTGATAGGGCGAAATGACATCCCAGCCCCAGTGACCGCCGTTGCGCCACAGGGAGCAGATATTCATGCCGACATAGTAGTCCTTCTTTTTGGGCAGAATGGGTGCCGGGACATAGTCGGCAGGCTCCGGCTGCATTTCAAAGACAAAGATATCGGTGAATTTCAGAATGCCGCCGGTGGGAGCGCTAAAGCCGATGCGCAGAGCGTCGGCTTTTTTGGCACCTTCCGCAAGAGCAAGCTCTCCGCATTTTTTGCCGTTGAGCTTGATGAGGGCACGCCCGGTGGCAAAATCGGCTTCGATACGCACATTTTGCCAGACGTTGACATGATGCTCGCGCAGTACATTTTCCTCGTGATACAGCTTTGTTCCGTCATCGTGCAGAGTGAGAAGTGCTTTACGTCCGGCGTTCAAGCTGACGGTGATATCAATATTATCTGTTTTGGGCAGATATTTGCATTCGAAGCAAACCTTTGTTTTAACTGCGTCAAAGGAACGCTCCAGAAAAGCAGGCTTTTCATCGGCTGTGACTAAGGCATAGGTGGTCAACCCCTGTCCCTCGGTATAGGGGCGGCGATCGGCGAAGGCCTTTCCTTTGGCAGAAAGCCTCCAGGCGGAGGACATAGCGCCGGGCGAGGTGACATAGGCGCGGTCGCAGATGCGGTAATTGATCCATAACCGCACGGTCTGCGGAACATAGCAGGTGGAGGTCCCTCCGCGCACACCGCCGACAAAACGGGCAATGCCTTTTCCGGCAAGCTTGAAGGTGCCGTATTCCTTATCCTCAAAGGAAACGACGGCTTTTTTGCAGTCTAAGTCAAATTCGATGCCTAAGGAATACTGTCTGTCCTCTACGACCAGAGGAATTTTATTTCCATTAACGGTAATAAGCCCATCCATAGAGGAGATTTCCAACGCAACCGTTTCTTTTTTGTCATCGGCACTGTAAAAGCGCAGATAGAAGTCTTTTCCATACGGCAGACGGAACGAATGGAAAAAGCCGGCTTTTCCGGTTTTGACCGGCACAAAGCGGCGTGACAGATAGGGATCAAAATCGGATGAATCATCTGAGCATACACAAAGCCCACGGATATTTTCATCGCGCACCTTTTTCTGTCCACGGTCGTCAAAATCCCAGCCGCTCTGCACCTCGGTGCGTGAGCGCATGGAGTAGTCATCGATCAGATAAACGGCGTCTTTTACAACGCGTGTGTCTTTTATCATAAAAAAACACCTTCCTTATGAAACATTTTGAACGCTTTCTGCGTCAAATCAAGTATACAGAAAGAAATTCGTGTTTTCAAGACTTTTGGTTGACTTTTGTGCAAAACGTATAAACGATTTGTGCAAAGTGACAACAAATGCGAAAATCGAATGGATCTTCAAAAATAAAACGTACTGAGAAAGGATATTTCCCATGACCATCAAAACCAAGCTTACCGCACTTTTAGCTGTCCTTTTACTTACTGCCTTTACGGCTGTCGGCTGCTCCGACAAGAAGCCGGCCGGCGATGTGAATGTGCCGTCGGATATCGAGATGGAGGACAAAACGGACGATAAGCTCGAAAACGAGAAAGAGAACAAAGAAAACGCAGATAACGAAGAAAACAAGACGGAAAATATGCCGAACGGCGAGGACGAAATAAAAGAGAACGACAACAAAGAGAATGATAACAAAGGGGATTCCCAAAAGCCGGCAGACGATAAGGACAACAAAGAGGAACCCGCGAAAAAGGACGAGCCGACTGTGAAGCCGAGCCAGGACGAACAGCCGGAAGTGCCGGAGATTCCGGCACAGGGCACAGGGCTTCCGGAAGAGCAGCCGGAGGAAAAGCCGATATCACCGACACCGGAGCAGCCGAAAATGGACGGGACTGCCAGTGACACGGTCGATCTCTCGAATCAGACCGTGTCGGATATTATCAATTTGATCTATAAGAATAAATCGGTCGAGCTGTATTTGGACACGTTGAGCGTGGATGTGACGGATGCCAATTCTGTGAAATTCTACACCGGTCTTACAGATGGAACCGGACTCAAGGAGATCGCTGTTTCCGAGCCGATGATGGGCTCACAGGCGTATTCGCTGGTACTTGCGCGTGTGGCTCCCGGCACGGATGCGGCAAGCATTGCCAAATCCATGAAGGATGGTATCAATCCGGCAAAATGGATCTGCGTAGAGGCCGATCATGTGGTGGCGGCTTCCTCCGGCGATCTGGCGCTTCTGTTCATGGTGCAGACGGATCTTGTGAATACGGCAAGTACAACGGACATTTTAGAGGCCTTTAAGGCTGTTTGTGGAACCATCACCGAGCAATAACCGATCATTATGCTGCTATGGGGCGGCCGACAGGAGCTTTTCCTGCCGACAGCCCCTTTTTTAGGGAGATCATTATGCTTTTTTCCAGTATTCCTTTTTTGTTCTATTTTTTGCCGGCTTTCTTCTTGCTGTACTTTGTTGTCCCACGCCGCTTTAAAAACTTTACACTCATGCTGTTCAGCCTTATTTTTTATGGCTGCGGCGAACCAAAGTATCTGCTCCTTATGTCGGTGTCTATCCTCATCGGCTATGGCGGAGGACTGCTTGTGGGGCGTGTGCGCAGGCGGAGCATGAAACGGCTGTGGTTAGTCGTTTCGCTTACCGGACTGTTGGGGCTTTTGGGCTATTTCAAATATGCAGATTTCTTTGTATCAAATTTCAATGCCTTAACGGGACTTTCGATACCACTGTTGCGCGTAACGCTTCCCATTGGCATCAGCTTCTACACCTTCCAGATCCTCAGCTATGTGGTGGATGTGTATCGCGGCGATACGCCGGCGCAGAAGAATATTGTCACCTTTGCTGCCTATGTCAGTATGTTTCCCCAGCTCATCGCCGGTCCTATCGTGCGCTACAC
>CAZAWG010000033.1:0-10210 GCA_964488785.1 uncultured Oscillospiraceae bacterium
CCCATGCACATGGTGAGTGCCTGCTTGCCACACGCCCGACAGATGTGAAAGCATTTATCCAAATCAAACGCCAGACGCGGCAGAAAGCCCATATCCTCAAGCAGCGTGAACAGCGGAAAAAAGATGGCCATCGGCGGCAGCATAACCGACACCACCCAAGCCGTCACGCGATACGCTCCACAGGCAAGCATATCGCACAAAAGCACCGGTAGTCCGCACGCACGCAAAAACGAATACAGCACCGGTTCGAAGCCTAATAAGTGCTTCGACAGAAAAGCAGATGGGACATTCGCGCCCTCTACCGTCAACCAGAAGATAAAGCCCAAAAACAAAAGCAAAAGCGGATAGGAAAAACGCCCCATAAGCAGGCGATCCAAGCGCCGGTCGGCACGGCTATAAGCGCTACCCTCCGACAGACAAGCACGCTGAGCGAGTGCTTCGGCGGTCTGCACGAAAGACGTTGACACCGCATCGGCAATGCCTTCGCTGTCGGCAAAGCCCTGCTTTTCAAGCCTTTCACGCTGCTTTTGTAACGTCTCCTGCACAGCCGGGTCACTTGAAAAGGCACACGCGGTATATTTTTCCAACGCACGTATCATTTCCTCATCATCACAAAGCAAGCGCACGGCGGCAAAACGTGCCGGGAGCGCTTCCGACACATCCAGTGCTTCCAAAGTCTCTGTCAGGCAAGTTATCGCTTCCTCAAGTGGAGCCGCATAGCGCACACATGGTTCTTTTGGTGCTTGGGGAAGCGCAAGATAGGCTTGTGTTTTTTCCATTAAAGCCTCTAAGCCACGCTTCTTTTTGGCACTGCATCCGCAGACCGGCACACCAAGGACTTCCGACAGAGCCTCTAAATCATAGCAGACATTCTTTTTTTCGGCTTCATCCAACAGATTCACGCACACGCTGACACGTGGGGTATATTCTAAAATTTGAAGCACCAACGCAAGATTCCGTTTCAAGCACAGTGCATCACATACTACGATCACACCATCATGCCCCCCAAAGCAGATAAGCTCCCGCGCCACGCGCTCCTCCTCCGACCGGGCACGAAGGGAATAGGTGCCCGGCGTATCGGCAAGCAATATATCGCCGCTTTTCGCATGTATACGTCCGACCGCCGTCGAGACGGTTTTCCCGGTCCAGTTCCCGGTATGCTGATGAAGCCCGGTCAAGGCATTAAAAACGGTGCTTTTGCCGACATTCGGTCCTCCGGCAAGCACAAAAAGTGTGGAAGCAGCCCGGTCAAAGGCCCCCTCCGACAGAAGCGTTTTCCCAACAGAAGAAGCGGTAAGACCCATACATATTCCCCCTAAGAGCATATTCTTTTATCAGAATATGCTCTTTTGACTCAGAATGCTTCTACACAGGAGGATAAAAATATTGATAAATCGTTAAAACGCATATCTTCTGCTTGACAGCATACAATAAATGATGTAAAATAAAGCTTCAAGGATAATATATCAAGGAAAGGAACCGTACCCATGAAAATACTTCTAACAGGTGGAGCCGGCTATATTGGCAGTCACACCGCCATCGAGCTTACCGCAAAAGGGCATAAGGTCGTGATCGCCGATGATTTTTCCAACGCCAATCCCGTGGTCATTGACCGCATTGAGGAATTAAGCGGCGTTCGTCCGGCAGTATATGCCATCGATGTGGCAGACAAGGCGGCATTAAACGATTTATTTGAGAAGGAAAAGCCGGACAGTGTGATCCATTTTGCCGGGTTCAAGGCCGTGGGTGAATCGGTCGAGAAGCCGATCGAATACTATCGCAACAATTTAGACACCACGCTCACACTGTTAGAGGTCATGCGTGCGCACGATGTCAAGCGGCTGGTATTCAGCTCGTCCGCAACGGTTTATGGCGTTCCGGAGACCGTTCCGCTTTGCGAGGATATGCCGACCAAGGGCTGCACGAATCCGTATGGATGGACGAAATACATGATCGAGCAGATATTACGCGACACGGCACACGCCTATCCGGAGATGAGCTGCATTTTATTGCGGTATTTCAACCCGGTCGGCGCACACAAGTCGGGACGCATAGGTGAGGATCCGCGCGGAATTCCGAACAACCTGATGCCGTATATTTCGCAGGTTGCCGTCGGAAAGCTGCCACAGCTATCGGTATTCGGAAACGATTATCCCACGCCGGACGGCACGGGTGTACGCGACTACATCCATGTGGTCGATCTGGCAAAGGGTCATGTATGTGCGATCGAATATGCCGCCGCACACACAGGTGCTGAGGTGATCAATCTTGGCACAGGCGTTGGTTACAGTGTTTTGGACATGGTAAAGGCGTTTGAGAAGGTGACCGGGCAGAAGGTGCCGTACAAGATCGTACCGCGCCGTGCCGGAGACATTGCAGAGTGCTATTCCGATCCGGCCAAGGCCAAAGCGCTTTTAGGCTGGGAAGCAAAGTATGGCTTAGAGGATATGTGTGCCGACTCCTGGAAATGGCAATCGCAAAACCCACACGGCTACGGCGAAGCGCCAAAGCAATAATCCGGGGCGTCGGAGACTGCCGAAACAGGGAGTTTCACGAACGGATGTGAGTCAGATGCCATGTTTCAAGGAGAATGCAATTTTCGCGGAATAGTTCAGGCAAAAAGGCAAAGAAACTGTCCGCTTACCCATTGCCCGTTTTGGCGGCATAAACGCCACCACCAAAACTCAAATGAAAAGACAAAAAGAATAAATCCGTTTCCCTTTGGAGATCAATGAAGCCTTCCTGCTTCGCAAAGACGATAAAACGGCATGGTTCACACGAACCATGCCGTTTTTTTGCCTATTATTCTTCTATAGGCTTACAGAAGCCGACGAAGCACCGGAAAACTGACTGCGGTACAGGGTAGCATAGAAGGAATCGTGAGAGAGAAGCTCCTCATGCGTGCCTGTCTCAATGATCTTGCCATCGCGCATGACAAGGATCAGAGAAGCATTCCGGATGGTCGATAACCGGTGTGCCACAACAAAGCTCGTGCGTCCCTTCATCAACTGCTCAAAGGCTTCCTGAATCTGTAGCTCTGTGCGCGTGTCAATACTGGAGGTCGCTTCATCCAGAATCAGCATCGGTGGATGTGCCAGCATCACACGTGTGATACATAAGAGCTGCTTCTGCCCTTGGCTGATGCTGTCCTCCGTCAAAACCGTGTCAAAGCCCTGCGGCAGACGTCGGATGAACTCATAGCTGTGCGCCTTTTTCGCCGCTTCAAGCATCTCTTCCTCGGTCGCATCGGGTTTTCCAAAGCAGATGTTTTCACGCACAGTTCCGCTCTTGAGCCAGGTTTCCTGTAAAACCATTCCAAAGCTGCTGCGCAAGCTGTGACGCGACAAAGAACGGATCGAAACGCCATCAACGAGAATATCCCCTGCCGTGACATCGTAGAATCGCATCAAAAGATTGATAAACGTTGTTTTTCCACAGCCTGTCGGGCCTACAATGGCCACGCGCATACCCGGCTCTACGTGCAGGTTGAAATGCTCGATCAGCTTTTTGTCCGGCGTATAGCTGAAGGAAACATCCTGAATATCCATCTCGCCACGAATATCGGTAAGTGTTCCCTTTTCCTCCGGAACCTCCTCCGGCTCCTCCAATAGCTCAAAAATGCGCGAAGCACACGCTAATGCATTCTGCATTTCCGTTATGACCGAGCTGATCTCGTTGAAGGGCTTCATATACTGGTTGGCATACGATAAAAGCACCGATAAGCCCCCGACCGTCAGCCGTCCGCTCATAATGATAAAGGAACCAAGCAATGCAACACCGGCGTAAATGATGTTATTGACAAAGCGTGTGGAGGGATTGGTCAGACTGCTGTAAAAGACGGCCTTTAAGCCGCATTCGGCAAGCTCTGCATTGACTGAAGCAAACCGCTCCGAGGCCTTTTTTTCGTAGCCAAAGGCGCGCACCGTGCGCTGTCCGCCCACCATTTCCTCAATGAGCGCGGTTTGCCGTCCGCGTATCTCACTCTGCTTGCGGAACATATGATAGGAATGCGAGGACACGAATTTGGCAACCCCAAAGCTGAGCGGCGTTAGAAGCATGACTAAGAAGGAGATCCAGAGGTTTTTGGAAAACATGAAGATCAGCGTAACGAGGATCGTCACGACCCCGGAAAACAGCTGGGTAAAGCCAAGCAACAGACCATCCGAAAGCGTAGCGGTGTCTGAGATCACGCGGCTGACAATGTCGCCGGTGCTGTGACTGTCCAGATAGGCAAGCGGCAGATGCTGGATGTGGCGAATGGCGCGCGTACGAAGATCCTCCACCACACGGTAGGTCATGAGGTTATTCACTAAATTCATACCATAGGCTGCCGCCGAGGATGCACATACGGCGATGAGAATGCGCACAAGATAGGCGGAAACAGACGCAAAATCAACCTTGCCTTCTTCGATAATGCAGTCGATGGCATCGCCAAACAGCATGGGAACATACAGCTGTAAAATGACCGATACCGCCGCTAACACAATGCTGAACACCAATAAAAGTCGGTATCTTGCAATGTAGGAAAGCAGCTTGGAAAGGGTCGAACGGGTAGACGATGTGGAAGGCTTCGAGGCATTCTTCATGCTTGTGCGCCCCCTTTCTGTGCAGAGTCAGGTCGTTCCTCCGGGAACTGCGAATAGTAAATTTCACGGTAGGCTTCACAGCCGGCAAGCAGTCCTTCATGCGTATCGTTGCCGACTAAATGACCGTTGTCCAATACCAGAATCCGGTCAGCCTCGCGAATGCCTGCAATGCGTTGAGATACGATAAAGGTGGTCATGCCGGTGAGTGAACGAAGAGAGGCGCGAAGGGCGGCATCGGTCGCCATATCGAGAGCGCTGGAGCTGTCGTCTAAGATAAGGATCTCCGGTTTAGTGGCAAGTGTTCGTGCGATCGAAAGACGCTGCTTCTGACCGCCGGACAGATTGCCGCCGTTTTTCTCTATTTTAAAGTCCAAGCCACCCGGTTTATCTTGAATGACCGAAGCCGCCTGTGCGATCTCCAGTGCTTTCCACAGCTCCTCATCCGTGGCCTTCTCATTGCCAAAGCGCAGATTATCGCGCACACTGCCTTTAAAGAGGCGTGTCTTTTGTGCGACCACACCGACCGAATGCAGAAGCGTGTCCCGTGAGAAGGTACGAACGTCGGCGCCCTTTAGGGAAACCGTTCCTTCGCTTGCATCATAATAGCGCGGGATAAGGTTGATGAGGGTGGATTTTCCGCTTCCTGTGCCGCCGATGACACCAATGGTCTGTCCGGCAAGGGCTTCAAAGGAGATGTCCGAAAGGCTGGGCGCACCGGCTCCCTTATAGGTAAAGCTGACATGATCGAAGCGAACAGCTGTGTCTGTGCTTTCTGCCGGAGCAGCCGCTTCCGTGGGATAGGTCATATCCGGCTCTATCTCCAACACCGCCGACACGCGCTCGGCACAGGCGATAGCCTTGTTGAGCGTGACGGTCAACGTGGCAAGCTTGACTAATTCCACGATCATCTGGAGCATATAGTTATATAAGGCGACCGTATCGCCCTGAAGCATATGACCGCCGTTGACCTCGCGGGAACAGACATAAATAAGCGTTACAGCGGCAATATTGATGAGTACATAGGTCAGCGGATTGAGAAGTGCAGACAAACGTCCGACAAATTCGTTTAGATGCGTGAGCGCACGGTTGCTTTCTTCAAACTCGGCGGCGGTATCCTCCTCGCGGCAGAAAGCACGAATGACACGCACACCCGTCAGGCTTTCGCGCGTCAGACCGGTCACACGGTCAAGTCCGGACTGTGCCTTGCGAAACAGAGGAATGCTGATGCCCATGATGAGATAGATCGCGCCGAACAAGATCGGAATAGTGACGGCAAATACAATAGCACTGCGCGCGTTGACAGTGAACGCCATGACCATCGAGCCAAGTACGATAAACGGACTGCGGATGAGTAGGCGAAGGGCCATATTCAGACCATTCTGCACCTGATTGGTGTCATCGGACAGACGAGTGATGAGTGTGTCCGCACCGACTGTATCCAGATTGGTGAAGGAAAACCGTCCAATGTGGTCAAACAGCGTCTGGCGAAGCTCAGCCGAAAAGCGCACACTGGCTTTCGCGGCAAAATACTGTGCCGTGACCGTGCAGGTAAGACCGACTGCCGCCATGAGAAGCAGCAAAATAAAGCTGCGCACGATATACGGCATATCCTGATTTTTCACACCGACATCGATCATCCCGGCCACCACGACCGGGACGAGCAGATCGAACACGACCTCCAAAAATTTAAAGGTCGGTGCAAGAATGCAATATTTTTTATGATGCTTTAAAAGTGGCAGCAAAGGGGCAAGTTTTTTCAAGCAGATCACTCCGAATCGTTTTTGGCTAATGGGAAGGTTTATTTTCTTCTGTTTTTCCGGAGATGCACATCCTCGGCTTCAAAGGCACGCACCAGCTCTAAGTATTTATTCAAATGCTCCCGAATCGGAACCTCCGGGCGCAGAGCAAACAGAAATTTGTGTTTTTTCTTCTGCTCCTCGGCTGTGCGGCGAATGGAGCTTTTTAATTCCTCATACCGTACAAGAATGTGGTTCTCAGCGGCAAAGCTGCGTATCTTGGTGACCATGCCGAAGGAATATACCACATCCACGGCAAACACACCAAAAAAAGCACCTAGCACAAAATAAAAGCCACGGTGGATATCGAACCATGCCCATACATCGGTGAGTAGCGGATGGATAAGCACACAATACACGGCACCGGCTACTGCCCACATACAGGAAAATTTCAAGCAGATCACACCTTGCAGATTGAAGCGTTCGTTGCTGTAATCCCACAGCTTGGTTTTTAGTCCCACGATAAAGATCATACCGGCAATGTATTCGATGACCGTCATACACAGCGCCATGACAAAAAATAATACGGCACGACGCAAAAGCACCGATTCGATGGGAATATACGCTTCTGTCGCGGCAAGCAAATACAGCGTACACGCGCCAAAGCCATAGATCGGAAGCCAAGGACCGGTCAAAAAGCCGGGATTGACCCATTTTTTACCGGGCGCGTAAAAGCGGCGGAAAAAGATCTCTAACGCCCAGCCGACCATGCTTCCGATGAAAAACAATAACAGCAGTGATAAGGCTTTATGCATACAGCTTCTTCCTTTTTTATGTTTTCAGCTTATTTTACAGCTCGTTCAGATCGGGACGTGTACCGGCGACCTTTGTGACTGTGCGCTCATAGACCACACGCACCTTCATGCCTAACAGCCCGGTGGCAAGCTGTTCGATCAACGCTGTTTTTTCCTTGTCCTCAGCCAACATCAAATAGCCGATGGGGGAAAGGTGTATCTTCAGCTTGTCCGGAAACACCTCGGCATATGCGCCGTTGAGCATGGAATATAGCATGGCATCCTGCGCCTTGACGGCATCCAACAGCTCGGCAAACGCCATCATCTCTACGCCCTTTTCCTCCGGAACAGCACGTGCTTCCTCTTTTTTGAGAGAAGCAGGGGCTTTCGGTGTCTGGGGCGCTTTCGCAGTCGGCTTTGACCTGTATTCCGGCTCTGCATATTCTTCTTGCTCCGGGGGGGCTTCCGGCAAAGGGATCTCATCGTCTAAAGCGGCTCCGGTATCGACCGCAACCTCTGAGGTCGGCGCGTTTTGCTCCGGCTGTGCGGCGTTTTGCGCAGAAGGAGTCTGTGCAAGCATGACTGTCCCTCCGGCAAGCTTTGCTTCCAAAGAAGCCACGCGCGAAAGGAGGGCATCCGACGAGGTTGAAAGCCGTGCATCGCACAGCCGAACGATCATCAATTCCGCAAGTGTCCGGCGCGACAGCCCGCTGTAGGCAAGTCGGCTTTGGGTCTGTTCGGTGATCTCAAGCGAATAGAGCAGGCGCTCCTTGGTGAAATATTCCTCGCAGTTGCGCAACGATACGATCACATCCGGATCGGCTTCGATCAGCTTGCTGACCGAATTACTTGCGTATTTGACGATCAACAGATTCCGGAACATCTCCGCAAGCTCAGAGCATAAGACCCCCATATCCTTACTGGCGCGGTAGACCGTATCCAATGCCATTAGTGCCTTATCCGTTTTGCTTTCGGCGATCGCGCCCAACAGTGCAAGCACCGGCGCATTGCCGACCACGCCTAATGCGGCGGCGGCCTTGTCGCGGTCGATACCGGTTTGTCCGACAAACAGCTCCAACATGGAGAGTGCATCACGCATGGCACCGGTAGCCAAAAAGGCGATCAAGCGAAGCGCATCATCGGTAATACCGATCTGCTCGCTTTCGGAAATATAGCGCAAGCGCGGAAGCATATCCTCCGGCGAAATGCGGTGAAAATCAAAGCGTTTACAGCGCGAAAGGATGGTTGCCGGAATTTTGTTTAGCTCGGTGGTCGCCAGAATGAACATGACGTGGGATGGCGGCTCCTCCAAGGTTTTGAGCAGCGCATTGAAGGCACCGGAGGACAGCATATGAACCTCATCGATGATATACACACGTTTTTTCATCTCGATGGGCATGAAACCGACCTTTTCACACAGATCACGGATATTTTCCACACTGTTATTGGAGGCCGCATCGATCTCCAAAACGTCGTAGGTCTTATCAAAGGCCAAACAGGTACGGCATTGTCCACAGGGGTCACCGTTTTGCGGATTCTCACAGTTGACCGCCTTGGCAAGAATTTTGGCGCAGGTAGTTTTACCTGTTCCGCGAGAGCCGCAGAACAGATAGGCGTGTGAAACCGACCCGCCGGAGACTTCACTGCACAACACCTTAGTGATATGCTCCTGTCCGATCACATCGGCAAAGACCGAGGGGCGCCATTTTCGATAGAGTGCTACATATTCAGCCATTTTTCTCTTTCTTCCTTGTTGAATGTAAAATGAAGCCGGAGGGCTTCAGCGCCTATTCATAGTCGCTGGGCGCATAGCGGGCAATGGGCGCGCGGTCGCCATACTATGCCCTTTATCTGATATGCCGTGAAATCTGCAATGGCGCTTCGCCACACGTTAATTTTGCGGCGCGGCTTCCGCGACGGCAGTCGCAACGGCATTACAAACACGGGGATCAAAGGCGAGCGGAAGTATATAGTCCTCCTTCAGCTCCTCGTCCGAGATCAAACCGGCTAATGCGTGTGCCGCCGCGATTTTCATCTCTTCTGTGATCTCTCTGGCACGAACATCCAAAGCACCACGGAAAATACCCGGAAATGCAAGTACATTATTGATCTGGTTCGGATAGTCGCTGCGCCCTGTTCCTACAATACGCGCCCCGGCCGCCTTGGCTTCCTCCGGTAAAATCTCCGGCTCCGGATTCGCCATGGCAAAGATCACCGCATCCCGGTTCATACTGCGTACCATATCTGCATCCACCAACTTTGGTCTGGATAAACCAAAAAAGACATCGGCTCCCCGCATGATGTCACGAAGCGAGCCGCGCTCATGGTTGGGATTGCTGATCTTGACTAAGGCCTCATGCTCCGAATGCATCTGCGCGTCACCCTCACAAAGTGCCCCGTTTTTGTCGCAGAAAATGAGATTCTTCACACCATACGACAGCATCAAACGCCCGATGGCACAGCCGGCCGCCCCGGCACCGTTGATCACGACCTTGATCTCCTCTTTTTTCTTGCCGGTCAAGCGAAGCGAGTTGATGAGAGCCGCCAGCGCAATGACTGCCGTTCCGTGCTGGTCATCGTGGAAGATCGGAATGTCCGAGATTTCCTTGAGCTTACGCTCGATCTCAAAGCAACGCGGCGCGGAAATGTCCTCCAGATTGATACCGCCAAAGCTGCCAAGGAGCAACGAAATGGTGCGCACGATCTCATCCGGATCCTTCGAACGAATGCATAACGGAATGGCATCGATATCGCCATATTCCTTAAATAATAGGCATTTACCCTCCATGACCGGCATTCCGGCCTCCGGGCCAATATCGCCAAGCCCCAAAACGGCCGAACCATCCGTGATGACGGCTACCGTGTTCCAACGCCGGGTCAGATCATAGGACTTTTTCACGTCCTCATGAATGGCAAGACACGGTTCTGCAACACCGGGTGTGTAGGCTAACGAAAGTGCCTCGGCGGTATCTGCCTTGACATTGGCCTTGATGGAAATTTTCCCTTTCCACTCATAATGCTTTTTCAACGATTCCTTACGAATATCCATATTTTCTTTCCCTTCCTGCGACATTTTTGCCACACAAGCTTATAT
>CAZAWG010000034.1:0-10133 GCA_964488785.1 uncultured Oscillospiraceae bacterium
CCATTCGCCTTCGGCGATTGCCAGATCCAATGACAGCCCGGCAAAACGGTCGCGCCGCAGATAGACGACCTCTTTTTCGCCGCAGGCATAGCAAAGCCGCTTGACCTCATGGAATTTTCCCTCGGTCAAGGTCACATAGGCACTGAAAGGGTCATCCGCGCACAGCTCCAGATGTGCCGGGGCTGTGTTTTTTCCTTCGATCACAATACCGCGCCGCATGGTTTCGATATCCTCCGGTGCAAATGGCTTATCCGTTTTCACAAAATAGGTCTTTTCGGCGTGGCTTTTGGGCGAGAGAAGCCGGTGTGCCAATGCTCCATCATCGGTCACAAGCAATAGTCCTACCGTGTCCTTATCCAACCGTCCGACCGTGGAAATGCCCTTATCGCGGTATTCCTTTGGGAAAAGTGCCATGACCGTTCCATCCCGCGCATCCTCATTGGCACACACAAGTCCTGCCGGCTTATTGAGCATAAAATACAAATGCTCGGTATACCCGACCTTTTTTCCATCAAAGCGCACCTCGGCTAACTGTGCATCGACCTTGGTATCCGCGCTCACCGCCGCACACCCTTCCACCGTCACACGCCCGGCGCGTATCGCCATCGAGGCTTCCTTGCGGCTGATGACTAACGTTTGCGCGATCCATTTATACAGACGTACAAGTGCCATAGGCTTATCCCTCTCTCGTTTTTTCGATCAACACCACCGCATGGGCACTGATGCCCTCTCCGCGGCCGGTAAAGCCCAGCTTTTCTTCCGTGGTTGCCTTGATGTTGAGACACGCCGTGTCCACCTCTAAGACTTCGGCAAGGCGTTCGCGCATAGACTGAATAAACGGAGCAAGCTTGGGCGCCTGGGCGATCACCGTGACATCGGCATTGATAAATGAATATCCGTTTTCTTTTATCAGCTCGCGCACGCGCGAAAGAAGTACCAGACTGGAAATGTCCTTGTACGCCCCATCGTTATCCGGAAAATGCTTTCCGATATCTCCCAAAGCGGCTGCACCCAGCATGGCATCCATGAGTGCATGGGTCAGCACATCCGCATCGGAATGCCCTAAAAGCCCCACTGTGTGCGGAATATCCACGCCGCCTAAGATCAGCCTTCGTCCTTCGACCAATTTATGTACATCGTAACCATGTCCGACACGAATTCCTGTCATTGTGCTTCCTCCTGTCTTTTGCGCGCCTGCAAAATGGCTTCTGCCATACATATATCCTCCGGATAGGTCACCTTGAAATTGGCAAAGCCTGTTTCCACGCACATCACCTGGAAGCCGGCACGCATGACAAGCTCCCCATCATCCACCGCCTGCGCCGCTTCCTCTGCCGGAACGGTGGCAAGGGCGGTGTGATACATATCGGTATCAAACGCCTGTGGGGTCTGTATCTGCCAAAGCCCGTTGCGATCGACCGGTTTGGTGAGCTTGTCGTCGTGTCCTGCATATTTCACAGCATCGCGCACCCTTGTGGCGGCGACTGCGCCCCCATGGCGCACACAGGCAAAAAAGACCTCATCGATTTTTTGAGACGTGATGAGCGGTCTTGCCGCATCGTGAATGGCCACAAAGGGCGTGACTGCGCTCTTATCCGGAAATGCCGCCCGAAAAGCACATTTCACCGATTCGGCACGTGTTTCGCCGCCCGGCACGATCACCGAAAGCTTAGTGCAGCCGACGCTTTCAGCCGCTGCCCGTATCTCTTTTGCATATTCATCCGGCGCACTGACCACGATCTTTTTCACAAAACCGCTTTTCTGGAACGCCTTTAACGAATAGGCGATCATTGGCATTCCATCCAACGCCGACAGCGGCTTGTACACTCCGCCCATACGCCGTCCACTTCCTGCGGCGGCGATCAGGACCGTAAACAGCTCCTCCGGCTTGGAGAGAAGCGCATATTTGTTTTTCCACAGGTCGAACATTTCGACACTCCTAACCTTGTTATTTTCAGCATATCACTTACTGCCTTTATGGTATCACATTTTGGAGTTCTAAATGTTATGGTTTTGTTAACTATGCCTATCCGGACACAATATTCGCACTTTTCTACATTTATATATTCTCTGTTCCGGATGAATTTTCGTTCTTTTCGCCGCTTCTGCGGATGCTCTCTTACGCATTTTAACATTTTCAAACAATTTCATTTACTTCTTCTTCATGAAATGCCGTCCTCGTTCATATATAATCATTGAATTGGGGGAAGTTTCGGTATAAAATAAAAAATAGCATTCTTATGCTCGTCTATAGGACGGCGTTGCTTCCATACCCAAGCTATGCAGAACGGAGGACACAGACATGGAATATACAAGCATCACCTCACGCAAAAACGAAACTGTGACCCGTGCCCGTCTGCTTTCGACCGACAAAAAGGAGCGCGATACGACCGGGC
Organism: uncultured Oscillospiraceae bacterium; assembly: GCA_964488785.1. Taxonomy (GTDB): domain Bacteria; phylum Bacillota; class Clostridia; order Oscillospirales; family CAG-382; genus UMGS882. The sequence continues at coordinate 2,397 of CAZAWG010000034.1, forward strand.
TTTTTGCTTTAGAGGGCTATAAGCTGCTTGAAGAAGCTGTGCAAAGCGGACTATGTGTCCGTTCTGTCTTTTTTACGGACAAGGCGCTTGCCGCCTATGAGCCGCTTCTTAAAAAATGCTCCGGTGCCGCGCTTTACCATGTGACGGAGGAAGTGTTTGAAAAGCTCTCCACCGAATCAGCACCCCAGGGACTGTATGCCTGTGTGCAAAAGCCCGTGACAGAGCCTTTGTCCGAAAAAAGCTTTTCCGAGGGCGGTCTGATCTTATTGGAGGCTGTGCAGAATCCTGCCAACTTCGGTGCGATCGTGCGCAGTGCCTTCGCCTTCGGCTTTGATCGGATCGTATACACAGCTTCCTCTGCTGACCCCTATTCCCCTAAAACCGTTCGTGCCGCTATGGGCAGTCTTTTTCGCATACGCTCCTATCGTGTGGGTACACTGTCTGATGTCATTTCTCCGCTTTGCGAAAACGGAAACCGCGTATTCTGCACCCTGCTTTCGGACACCAGTGTCCGCTTGGGGGAGGTTTCGTTTTTGCCCTCCGATTCCTTTGTCATCGGGAATGAGGGACATGGCGCTTCGGCGGAAACGGCAAAAGCGTGCTCACACAGTCTGTATATTCCCATGAAGCCGGGTGCCGAAAGCTTAAATGCAGCCAGCGCCGCTTCGGTCGTTCTCTGGGAAGCCGGTATGCGGCGCATATAGCTCCAATGACCATCCTGTTATTTTCAGAAAGGCGGATACCATGAAGGACAGCTCTATTCTTTACTATCTCTGGCTTGGCTCCAAATTATACCCCGGTTCCGCTGTGCCCAAGCTCCTTTTAGAGGGCATGAAAGACATTTCAGAAATATACCATGCAACACGCGAACAATATATGACCTTCGGACTGTCTCCTTCCGACTGCGCCCGCTTATGCGACAAGGACACCTCCGAAGCCGAGCATTATTACGACTATTGCGAAAAAGAGCATATTGGGCTTCTTCCCTATGATGCTCCCTATTATCCCGGACGACTGAAGGCCATACAGAACCCTCCGCCGATCTTATACTATCGCGGACGGGTGGAGCTGATTGATGATTTTCCCTGCTTTGCAATGGTAGGCACACGCTCCTGCTCCGAAAAGGGCTTTCGAACCGCCTATCGCACTTCCTATGCTGCCGCTGTCGGCGGCGCGGTGGTGGTCAATGGACTGGCACTCGGCTGTGATACCGCCTGTATGCGCGGCGCATTGGATGCCGGCGGCTATGCCATTGGGCTGCTCGGCTGTGGGATCGACCGCATTTATCCGTCTCAGAACAAGGAGCTGTTTTTCCGCTTATCCCGACAGGGGCTGATCCTTTCGGAGTTCCCCCCCTTCACGCGTCCGGAGGGACGGAATTTTCCCGTGCGCAACCGTGTCATCAGTGCGCTTTCGGTCGCAACAGTCGTATTCGAAGCCGGGCTTGGCAGTGGTGCGCTCATCACGGCCGAGCACGCACTTTCGCAAGGACGACGCATTTTTGCCGTCCCCGGCAATATCCATGACAGCCTGTACGAGGGTCCCCTGGGACTGATCAAGGATGGGGCTCAGATCTTCACAGAGGCGGCCGATATTTTAGCGGAATATTCCCTTATGTTTCCGCACAGGATAAAGGTAAATCAGAAGCTCACCATTCCATCCGATGGAGAAAACGCAGCTGTGCGCGATGCTTTTTCAATTTTGGAGAAAGAAAAGGAGCCGTCCAAAGAGGCGCGTACCCTGCCCAAGCCCCAACGGAGCAGGTCTGCTTATTCGCAGCGCACAAAGCCGGAAAAGGAGGCAGCTCCGCCCCGGAAAGCTCCCGTCAAGACGGCAGAAGCAGCTTCTACACCACAGGAACCCACCCCACCGGAAGCAGTCGATAGCCGTTTCGATCTGTCCATTCTTTCGCCGGATGAGATGAAGATCTATTCCCTTTTCACCTCGCGCAGTACATGGACGGTCGATGAGATCGCAGCACAAGGTATCAAGATCGATGATGCGCTTTCCTCGCTCACTCTTCTTGAGGTCTATGGGCTGATCCACAGTCTGCCCGGCGGACGGTATGAACGGGATTAAATACACACTTTTACCGTGATATGATTCATTTTATCATTTGTTTTTATAATACAGGAGGATACTGTGGCTAATAAACTTGTCATTCTCGAGTCTCCCAATAAGATCAAGGCCGTCAAGGGATATCTCGGAAAAAACTATAAGGTCATTGCTTCGGTCGGTCATGTGCGTGACCTGCCTAAAAGCACGCTCGGCATTGATTTAGAGCATGATTTTGCGCCCAAATATATCAACATCCGCGGAAAGGGCGAGCTGATCAAAGGCTTGAAGCAGGAGGCTAAGGCCGCCGATACCGTGTATCTTGCCACCGACCCGGACCGCGAGGGAGAAGCCATTTCCTGGCACCTGATGCAGGTGTTGGGACTGGATGAGACCAAGGCAAAGCGTATCCGTTTCAACGAAGTGACCGAAAACGCCGTCAAGGCGGCAGTCAAAAATCCGGGAAAATTGGATATGCATTTGGTGGATGCCCAGCAGACACGCCGCATTTTGGATCGTATCGTCGGCTATCAGCTCAGCCCCATCCTCTGGAAAAAGATCAAAAGCGGTCTTTCGGCCGGACGTGTGCAATCGGTGGCGACTCGCCTTATCGTGGATCGCGAAAATGAGATCCGCGCCTTCCAGACCGAGGAATACTGGAGCATCGATGCCACGCTCAAAACAGGTTCAGGCAAAAGCTTCAAGGCAACCTATCAGACACGCGGAAAATTCGAGCTGTCCGACAAGGAAAAGACCGATGCTGTTTTAAATGCCATTGCCGGTAAGCCCTTTACCGTCAAGGAGCTGAAAAAGACGGTGCGCTATAAGAATCCCGCTCCGCCCTTTATCACCTCCACCCTCCAGCAGGAGGCTTATAAGCGTCTCGGCTTTTCCTCAGCCAAAACCATGAAAACCGCCCAGGAACTGTATGAAGGTATCTCGCTCGGTCCCGACGGCACCCACGGTATCATCACCTATATGCGTACCGACTCGCTGCACATTTCCCAGGTGGCCGCCGACAGTGCCGAGGAGTATATCAAAAAGACCTATGGAAACGAGTATTATCCCGAAAAACGCCGCTTCTACAAATCCAGAAACGGCGCACAGGACGCACACGAAGCCATTCGTCCTTCCTATATGAACCATCCGCCCAAAGCCATCAAGGAGTATCTCTCCAACGATCAATATAAGCTCTACAAGCTCATCTGGGAACGCTTCCTTGCCAGCCAGATGGCGTCTGCTATTCTCGATACCGTCACCATCGACACCGAATGCGCGGGAATGCCCTTCCGCAGCTCAGGCTATACCGTACGCTTTATGGGCTATATGGCATTATATGACTATAAGAACGAGGAAAAAAACGAGGAGGACAGCGAAAAGGATAACATTCTTCCTCCCGTCGAAAAGGGAGAACCGCTCGACTGCACCACCATCACCCCCTTGCAGCACTTCACCCAGCCCCCGGCACGCTACTCGGAGGGCACGCTGGTCAAGGCTCTCGAGGAGCGTGGGCTCGGTCGTCCGAGTACCTTTGCTTCGACCGTGACCACCATCATTCAGCGCGGCTATGTGGAGCGCGAGGCCAAAACACTGGTGCCCACGCAGCTGGGCGAATTGACCACCAAGCTCATGTGCGACCACTTTGCCGAGATCGTGGACTATGGCTTCACCGCCGGCATGGAGGAATCGCTTGATGAGGTGGAAAACGGCGAAAAGAATATGTTGGATGTTCTTCGTCCATTCTACGCCGATTTCGAAAAAGAGGTCGAAAATGCGCTCAATAACATCGACCGCGAAAGCTACAAGCTGCCTGTGGTGGAGACGGATATCCTCTGCGAAAAATGCGGTAGCCGCATGATCATCAAAAGTGGTCGCTTCGGTAAATTCGCCGCCTGCCCCAACTATCCGGAATGCAAAAATACCAAGGCGCTCGATAAGGATGGCAATCCGGTCACTAAGGAAGAAAAGGAGCCCGTCCCGGCACCGGATGACATCAAATGCGATATCTGCGGCGGCAATATGGTCATCCGCCGTGGTCGCTATGGCAATTTCTATGCCTGTGCCTCCTATCCCAAATGCAAGGGCACAAAGCCCATCACAAAGGAGATCGATCTGCCCTGCCCACTCTGCTCGGCAAAGCTTGCTCTGCGCAACGGAAGGAACCGTACCGTGTTCTACAGCTGCTCGACCTATCCGAAATGCAAGTTTTCCTCCTGCGATACCCCGACCGACCAGAAATGCCCGGTATGCGGCGGTATGCTTTTGCAGAAACGCGGCAAAGAGGATGTGTTCGTCTGCTACAACAAGGAATGCACCTATAATGCGTCTACCAAAACCAAAACACGTAAAGCCAAAACCGACAAAAGCAAAAAGTAAGCCTTTGCGGCAAGGAAAGGACACAGTATTATATGAATATCATCATTGACTGCATGAGCGGCGACAATGCGCCCGAAGAGATCGTAAAAGGGGCGCTCGACGGCTGTTCCAAACATGGCGTAGATGTTGTTTTGGTCGGAGAAGAGGACAAAATACGCGCCATTGCTGATAAAAACCATCAAAGCCTCGACCACGCACGTATCGTAAGCGCCCCCGGTCCTCACGTCACCATGGAGGATGCACCCGGCGACATTATGAGTGCCGAAAAGGCACAAAGCTCGATGGCTGTCGCGTTGGGACTTCTCAAAAACGGCGAGGGCGATGCGCTCATCAGTGCCGGAAGCACCGGCGCGCTGTTGACCGGCGCGACTTTGAAGATTCGCCGTATCAAGGGTGTGCGCCGTGCCGCGTTGGGCGCTATCATTCCGTTGGGTTCCCCCACCATGCTCGCCGATGCCGGAGCGCAGACCGACTGCACACCGGAAAACCTGGTACTTTTTGCCGTGATGGGAAGCCTTTTCATGGAAAAGGTCATGGGCATCCGGTCGCCCAAGGTGGCGCTCATCAATAATGGTGCCGAGGAACACAAGGGCACACCGCTTCAAAGCACTGCCTACCAGCTGCTAAAAGCCAACGAAAGCCTCAATTTTGTCGGAAACATCGAAGGACGTGAGATCCCCGAAGGAAAAGCCGATGTATTGGTGGCAGACGGCTTTACCGGGAACATCGTTTTGAAAATGTGCGAAGGCACCGGTATTTTCGTCAAAAGCACACTCAAGAAGCTGTTTTACCGCAACACGCTCACAAAGCTTGGAGCCTTATTCGTCAAGGGCAGTCTGGAGCAGCTGAAAAAGGATATGGATTATTCCGAATACGGCGGAGCACCCTTTTTGGGCATTGCCAAGCCGGTCATCAAGGCTCACGGCTCAGCCAATGCCAAAAGCATTTCCTATTGTGTGCTTCAGGCGAAAAACTACGCCGAAAGCGGTATGATCGATGAGATTGCCCATTTTGCGGCTTCGGTATCCAACGAATAAAAAGGAGTTATCATGCTTCAAGATAATATCACAGAACTCGAAAAACGCATTGGTCATGTCTATACCGACAGAAGCCTTGCCGCCACCGCCCTAACGCATTCCTCCTATTCCAACGAAAACAAGGCGCGCGGCATAGACACGCGCTGCAACGAACGCTTGGAGTTTTTGGGAGATTCGGTCTTGTCCCTCATCGCCAGTGTCTATCTGTTCAAGGAAAACCACGACCTGTTCGAGGGCGACTTGACCAAAATCCGCGCCGGGGTCGTTTGTGAAAATGCGTTATACGATTACGCGACCGAGATCGATTTAGGAAGCCTTTTGCTTTTGGGTCGCGGTGAGGAAAACACCGGTGGTCGGCGGCGCAAATCCATTTTGGCAGATGCCTTTGAGGCGGTCATCGCTTCGGTGTATTTGGACAGTGGCTTCGAGGAAGCACGACGTTTTGTTCTCCCCTATATCCAAAAAGCGGCAGCAAAGCTCGTCCAGAGCGGCGCGACCGAGGATTATAAGACCCTGCTTCAAAAGTTTATCCAGCACAATCGCGGTGATATTTTGGAATATACCGTCATAAACGAGACTGGTCCCTCCCACAACCGTACCTTCGAGGTGCAGGTGTCGCTCAACAACAACGTCATTGGCGGCGGTATCGGCTACTCTAAGCGTGAAGCGGAGCAGCGGGCCGCACGCGAAGCCCTGCGCCTGTTCGGCGAGGTCAAGGACTAAGCCATGAAGGCTCATGCCAACATTCCCATCTTTATCCCCCATGAGGGGTGTACGCACGCCTGCATTTTCTGCGACCAGCGTGCCATCACGGGTGTGCGCGAAAGGGCGGATCGGGACATTCGTCCGGAGATCGACCGGGCGCTGGCGCACCTTTCCCTTCCGGCAGAAAGCATACAGATCGCCTTTTTCGGCGGCAGCTTTACCGGCATCGACCGCGCCGTCATGGTGCGGCTGTTGGAGGATGCGTATGCCTATGTAAAGCGCGGACTTGTCGATTCCATTCGCCTGTCCACACGTCCGGATTATATATCCGAAGAAATTCTCGATATTCTCAAATCTCACGGTGTCAAAAGCATTGAGCTTGGGCTTCAAAGCCTGCGCGACCCGGTGTTGACACGTGCAAGGCGCGGACATACCGCTGCCTGTGCCGCCTATGCCTGCAAGCTCATCCGTTCCTACGGCTTCGAGCTTGTCGGACAGATGATGCTGGGGCTTCCTGGCTCATCGCCGGAGGATGAGGTGTATACCGCCGAGCAGATCGTGGCACTTTCCTGTGATGCAGCGCGTATCTACCCGACCGTGGTGTTTGAGAACACCGAATTATGCCGTATGGCGAAAGCAGGTGTCTATGTCCCACTTTCGGTTTCCGAGGCAGCCACACGCGGCGCGGCAGTGCTTGACGTGTTCGTGCAAAGCAGGGTTCGCGTTTTGCGTATCGGCTTGCAGAAAAACGAAGCCGATGGGCTTGTTTACGGTGGGGCTCATCACAGCGCCATGGGCGAATTGGTCGAAAGTGCCTATTACGCAAGAAAAATCGAACGCGAATGCCAAGCTCTGGGGCTTTTGGCTCACCCCCCGGCACATATCACCCTTTTCTGCGCACCGGGCGAGGAGTCCAAGGTCGCCGGGCAGAATAAAGAAAACAAACGGCAGCTATGCAAGCGCTTATACGGAAACGAAAGCGAAATGCGGCGTATCCGAATACAGAAAGAGCCTGCGCTTGCGGTCTATACGCTTCGCGTGCAGACCGAGCCCTTCACGGAAAACGACCATAAAGGACGGAATTTGATTTGTACTTAAAAGCACTTGAACTACGCGGCTTCAAATCCTTCCCCGACAAAACACGCATGGAATTCGAAAAAGGCGTGACAGCGGTGGTAGGACCAAACGGAAGCGGAAAATCGAATATTTCCGATGCCGTGCGCTGGGTGCTCGGCGAGATGAGCCCCAAAAGTCTGCGCGGCTCCAAAATGGAGGACGTCATTTTTGCAGGCACCGCCAAACGCTCCCAGACCGGCTTCTGCGAGGTCTCCATCATCATCGATAACACCAACGGCGAGCTTCCGAACGATGCCGCCGAGGTCAAGGTCACGCGCAAATTCTTCCGTTCCGGGGACAGTGAATACCGCATCAACGACAAGCCCAGCCGCTTAAAGGATATTTATGAGCTGTTCTTGAACACAGGTATCGGACGCGAGGGCTATTCGGTCATCGGGCAAGGAAAGATCGCGGAGGTGTTGTCGCAGAAAAGCGATGAACGGCGGCA